>DATKMG010000749.1:0-6812 GCA_035541995.1 Terriglobia bacterium | reverse complement strand
TTCTGTCTTGTTCTTGGGTTTCTTTCTGTCAGTCGCTGGTTTGACCTTGCCCGAGTATCTCAATAGAATGTTAATGAGATTTGTTTGAGTTGATTCATGCCCCGCTACACTTGACAGGGTGAACTCCATGTTACTTCAATTTGCAAATGTCTTAGTTTTCCTTGGTGTGGGAGTTGCGTTCATTGCGATCAGCCTCATCATGTCCAGTCTGGTACGACCGTCCTTGTATAGTGCTGAGAAACTAATGCCGTATGAATGCGGCGAGAACCCGATTGGGAGTCCCTGGATCCAGTTCAATATCCGATTTTATGTTTTCGCCTTGATTTTTATCATCTTCGATGTGGAAGTCGCCTTCTTGGTTCCGTGGGCCGTTGTATTCAAGAAGTTGGGCTGGTTTGCTTTCGTTGAAGGATTGGTCTTTATTGCAATCCTTGCCATTGGTCTGGCTTATGTGTGGGCGAAGGGAGACCTCCACTGGGTGCGGCCCGAAGAACGGGGGGATTGAGCCGTTCACTTTCAGACGGGGCATGGTCTATGAGCATATTAGAAAATAGATTCGGTGATAACTTCATTTTTACGACGGTCGATAGTTTGATTAATTGGGGTCGTTCTTCCTCGCTCTGGCCGCTGAGCTTCGGTCTTGCTTGCTGTGCTATTGAAATGATGGCTACCGGTGCTTCACGACACGACTGGGATCGTTTTGGCATGATTCCCCGTGCAACCCCTCGGCAGGCCGATCTCATGATTGTGGCTGGAACTGTAACACTGAAAATGGCAACACGGGTCAAGCGACTCTATGAGCAGATGGCTGAGCCCAAGTACGTGATCTCGATGGGTAGTTGCGCAAACAATGGAGGTCCATACTGGAAGCATGGTTATCACGTCCTCAACGGGGTCGACAACGTTATTCCAGTGGATGTCTATGTTCCTGGTTGCCCGCCTCGTCCCGAGGCCCTTCTTTTTGGCATTATGAAGTTGCAGGAGAAAATCATGAGAGATCGCGTCCTGCGCAAAAAAGGGGTCGCCTAGTACCATGCAACAGGCGCCTGGGATCCTCCAAGTCCTCCAAGGGAAATTCGGAAGCAAGATCCTCAGCTCGGATATGAGCGTCTTGGACCCTACCATCACGGTGGAGGGTGACTCCATTGCCGAGATCTGTTCATTCCTCAAAAGCAATGAAGCACTGGCCTTCGATACTTTGATGTGCCTGAGCGCAGTGGACTATAAGGGGCTGAAGGGAGAAACCGACCGGATTGAACTGGTGTATCATCTGTTCTCAATGAAGCACCGGCACCAGATCGTGCTGAAAGTCCTGCTTCCTCGCGAAGAGCCGTCAATTCCATCAGTCGAACAAATATGGGACATTGCAAACTGGCATGAGCGGGAGGCTTATGACATGTTTGGAGTCACGTTCAATGGACACACGGACCTGCGACGGATTCTGTGCCCGGACGACTGGGTGGGCTATCCTTTGCGAAAAGATTACGTTCAGCCTGAGACTTACAGAGGGATGCCAGTGGCCCCGGGCAAACAGTTTGTGGAAATGGCCCAGGATGGGTTGCAAGTAGGCACTGATCCCTTTCGCGAGGGTTGAATTCGGGTTGTAGAGCCTGAGTACCTATGCAAGTTGAAGCTTACGTCGGCGAAGAAATGGTCCTTAACATGGGACCTCAGCATCCCAGCACCCATGGAGTGTTGCGATTGGAACTGGAAACTGACGGGGAAATCGTCAAGAAGGTGATCCCTCATATTGGCTATTTGCATCGCTGCTTCGAGAAACATGCTGAAAACGTAGATTATCCCGGTGTGGTTCCGTATACCGATCGCATGGACTATGTCGCTTCCATGAACAACAGTTTTGGATATGCGCTCGCGGTCGAAAAACTCATGAAAATCGAAGTGAACGAACGAGTCAAGACCTTGCGGGTCATCATGGCGGAATTGAATCGGATTGCCAGTCACTTGCTGGCGGTTGCCACTTACGGAATGGACATCGGGACCTTCACCCCCTTCTTGCATTGCTTCATCGAACGAGAGAAAGTCCTTGACCTGTTTGAATGGACCTGCGGGGCTCGGCTTCTGTACAACTACAACTGGGTCGGTGGAGTGTCGCATGACATACCTGATGGATTTGTGGAAAAGGCGAAACAATTTCTCAGGGAGTTTGAGCCCGTTCTTAAAGAACTCAATGAGCTTTTGAGTTACAACAAGATCTTTATCAACCGTACGGCAGCGGTTGGAATCCTCGCGGTCGATGTCGCCCTCTCCTACAATGTGACTGGACCTAATCTAAGAGGCTCCGGTGTCAAGTGGGATTTGCGCAAGGATGAACCCTATTCCGGATACGAAAAGTACGATTTTGACGTGGCAGTTGGAGATGGGAGATTCGGGCCTTTAGGTTCCTGCTGGGATCGGTATTTTGTGCGGGTCTGGGAGATGGCGGAGAGCCTCAAGATCCTGCATCAGGCGTTGGACCACTTGCCGGAAGGGGACGTTCAAGAAAAAATCCCCAAGAAAGTTAGGCCTCAGAAGGGGGAATGTTACGGTCGGAGCGAGGCTCCCCGGGGTGAGCTCGGTTACTATATCGTCAGTGATGGGACTGGGAATCCTTACCGGATCAAGGTCAAGTCACCGTGCTTCACGGTGCTGAGTGCCTTACCAGCCATGGCCAAGGGTGCTTTGATTGCTGACATCATTGCCATTCTCGGCAGCATCGACATCGTCTTGGGTGAGATAGACAGGTAAACAGATATAAGGAAAAGTTCATGGATGCAATCTTCGTCTGGTTGTCGGGTAATATCGCTGCTTATGCCCGTCTACCGGAATCGTTACAGCGCTTAATCCCGATGGTTCTGGCCTGCCTGATTTGCCTGACCGCCGCACTATTATTCGTGTTGATGGCCACCTGGGGAGAACGCAAGATTGCGGCCCATATGCAGGACCGGTTGGGACCAATGCGGGTAGGCGGATGGCACGGCTGGGCCCAGCCTCTGGCTGACGGGGTCAAGTTGCTGCTTAAAGAAGATATCATTCCCGCGGAGGCTGACCGGTTTCTTTTCCGTATGGCGCCCGTTCTCGTCTTTGTTGGTGGTTTTGCAGCATTCGCCGTGATTCCCTTCACTTCCAGTTTCATTGCAGCCGACCTCAACATCGGCATTCTGTACGCGGTGGCCATAACTGCACTGGGAGTCGTGGGCATCATTATGGCTGGATGGTCCTCCAACAACAAATATGCCCTCTATGGAGGAATGCGAGCGGCGGCACAAATCGTGAGCTACGAGATTCCATCCGTTCTGGCCATCCTGACGGTCATCATCCACGTGGGGAGCCTGAGCATGCAGGAGATTGTTCTGGCTCAGCAGGGGGGAGTCTGGAATTGGTTCCTGTTTCGGAATCCGTTCACGTTCCTGGCTTTTTTTGTCTATTTTCTGGCTTCTCTAGCTGAAGTGAATCGGACTCCGTTTGACATCCCGGAAGCCGAATCAGAATTGGTGGCCGGATACCACACCGAGTATAGCGGTATGCGATTTGCCTTTTTCTATCTGGCCGAATACGCCAACATGCTTCTAGTAAGCTGCATTGCCACGACCCTTTTTCTAGGAGGATGGAGCGGATTCTTGTCTCAGCCGTTACTGCCGGGGGCATTCCTTTTCTTGATCAAGGCGATGTTTCTGGTCTTCGTGCAAATGTGGCTGCGGTGGACTCTCCCGAGGCTGCGAGTGGATCAATTGCTCCACATGTGTTGGAAAGTGCTGCTGCCGATCGCATTCGTTCTGGTAATGGGCTCAGGAATTCTGGCATTGAAGTGAAAATAGAATCGAAGAAGCACGCTCGTAGCATCGCTTTTTTGTCGTGATGACGGGTTGGATGAATCGCAGCTAACCCGGACTCAAAGGAGTTGAAATGGGGCGGTATTTCAAAGACATATTTGACTCGGTTTGGACGATCCTGCTGGGAATGAAGGTCACCATCAAACATTTCATGGGCAGGAACAAGACGCTACAGTATCCCAATGAAAGATGGACCTTGCCGGAGAGATCGAGAATGCGGTTGTTTAACAAGATTGAAGACTGCATCGGGTGCGGCCAATGTGTCCGGGCTTGTCCTGTCGACTGCATATACATGACCACCGAAAAGCGAGGCAAGGACGAACTTCCGATTTATGCTTCAGACGGGACCCCCATCAAGTTGCGCGTTACCCAGTTTGACATTGACATGTCGTTGTGCTGTTACTGCAACTTGTGTACATATCCATGCCCGACTCATTGCCTGTTGATGACCCAGGAATATGAGTTCGCGGTTTACAGCAAACAGGAATTTCTCTATCGATTTGCCAAAGACAAGCCCCTGGCGCCGCCTAAGCCAGTTCATCATGCGTCACATGCCGCTCCGGTCCAATGACATAAGCGAATGATCTGAGATCTGTGATTTCGAATTTCCAATTCCGAAGTCCAGACCGGAGATGCGGTCTGGAAAGAAATCGGTTATTCCGGGGGAGGCACCACCGATGAATTCTGCCGATATCCTTTTTCTTGTGGTTGCGCTGATCACGGTCGCCTCCGCAGCCGTGGTTGTGCTTTCGTCGAGTTTGATTTACTCGGCTTTCTCCCTGCTGGTCACCTTTTTCGGGGTGGCTATCATTTACGTCTATTTGGGCGCCGACTTCTTAGCCGCAACTCAGGTGTTGATCTACGTGGGGGGGATACTAGTCCTCGTCTTGTTTGGTGTCATGCTCACCCATCGTCTCTACAACCTGAATCTGAAGACTGAAACTTTTCAGAACCTTCCCGGGATGATTATCTCCCTGCTGGTGTTTGTCTCATTGGCGTTGGCGGCGACTCAGACCCATTGGCACACGATCAGCCAGAAACCCCGATCCCCGACAACGGAAGCCATCGGGATCCTTTTCATGACCGATTATCTTCTGCCCTTTGAGGTGGCGTCAGTGCTTTTGTTGGTGGCACTCATCGGCGCGGCGATGCTGGTAAGAAGGAGGACCGATTTGTGATTACGCTGCAACATTATTTGCTCGTCAGTGCAGCGCTCTTTTCTCTGGGAATCTTCGGTGTACTGACGCGCAAGAATGCCGTCAATGTCTTGATGGGAATTGAGCTGATCCTGAACTCGGCCAATATCAATCTAGTTGCATTCTCCCACTACAACTCTGCCAATATGGATGGGCAGATTTTTGCCATCGTGGTAATTGTGGTGGCCGCTGCCGAAGTGGCGGTGGCGCTGGCGCTCGTCTTGACTTTGTACCGGCTGCTGAAGACCGTCAATCTTGACCAAGCTGACATGCTAAAGAGGTAGATACTCCCATGGTCATGGCTAATCTCCAGAGTCTGCGCTATTGCCTTCCGGAACTAACCCTGTTTGTGGCTGCCATGGTAGTTGTCTTGGTCGATATCTCGTTGAAATCGCTACGGCGCATTCTGAACCCCTCATTGACTCTGTTGTGCCTGGTCTTGGCGGGGTATTTGTCGTTGCGTGCAGGAGCGGCAGACAGCGGTTTGTTCCAAGGTATGCTGGCTAGTGACAGCTTCGCCCAGTTCTTCAGGCTGTTGCTGATTTTGGCAAGCTTCCTGGTTGTCATTGGATCACTGGATTCCGACGAATTATCGCCTGTCCACAGTGGTGAGTTCTTCGTTCTGCTCTTGGTTGTGACCGCTGGGATGATCCTCATGGCCAACTCCACCAACCTGGCAATGCTGTACCTATCTCTGGAATTGGTGTCTTTGACTTCCTACATCATGGTCGGCTATCTGCGCACGGACCGGCTGTCTAATGAAGCTGCGCTTAAATACCTCCTGTATGGCGCGGTTTCTACGGGTGCCATGTTGTACGGATTCTCACTTCTCTACGGAATGACGGGCACTCTGAACCTTTATGCGATCCGGGATGCTTTTGTGAGCCAGGGTGTGGACGGCTTCAATCAATATACTTTGCTCCTGGTTGTGCTTCTCATCATGGCCGGGTTTGGTTTCAAGACAGCGGCTGTCCCTTTTCACTTCTGGTGTCCGGACGTTTATGCCGGCGCTCCCACACCCGTGACGGCATTTCTTTCGGTGGCCCCCAAGGCGGCCGGTTTTGGAATTCTGATCCGCTTCTTTTTCAGCGGCCTATCTCAGGGGACCGGAACCCAGTGGAGCATGATGCACGGTCTCAACTGGTCGGCTATTCTGGTTGGGATTTCTGTCCTTACTATGACGCTAGGAAACATCGCTGCCCTGACCCAGAACAATCTGAAGCGGATGCTCGCCTATTCCAGCATTGCCCATGCCGGTTATATCATGATGGGAGTGGCTGTCTTGAGCCAGGTTGGACTTAGATCCGTACTTGTCTACCTGTTCGTTTATGTCTTTATGAATCTTGGGGCTTTCTTGGTGGTTACCGTGATTTACAATAGCGACAAGACCTTCGAGATCGATGACTATGCCGGCATGTCCCGGCGGTCTCCGTTTCTGACTGTGGCTATGAGCATATTTCTTCTCTCCCTAATCGGAATCCCCCCCTTTTCAGGGTTCTTGGGGAAGCTCTATGTGTTTGGTGCCGTGATCGATCAGGGGATAATCTGGCTGGCAGTTGTTGGTAGCCTCAACGCAGCCATCGCGGCTTACTATTATATGAAGGTTATGAAGACAATGATCCTGGACGAGGGGGACAAGAATCTGCCACCCTTGAAAATCTCCCCCGTTAACATGTCGCTGCTGGTCGTGCTCCTCCTTCCTAATGTCCTACTTGTCGGTTTCTGGAACTCCATCGATCGCTGGGTGGCAGCTTCGGCGAGACTTTTCAGCAACAGCTTGTGAGGT
>DATKMG010000748.1:0-3541 GCA_035541995.1 Terriglobia bacterium | reverse complement strand
ACCCAAGGTCGAGCCTTATAGCGGCGATGGCAGCGAACTGCAGGCGCGGCTGTTCATCATTGCCCGCATGCTCCGAATCAAAGAGGAGAGATTGAACAGCGAGCAGATTTCCATATTCCTGGGTCACAAGACCGTTCTGACTTTCCAGGAGAACCGCGGCGACGTGTGGGACCCTATCCGGCAGCGCATTAACACGAAGGGTTCTCGTCTGCGTAGCAACGACGCCAGCTTCCTGACCTATTCGTTGTTGGATGCCATCGTCGATCATTGTTTTCCGATTTTGGAGTACTATGGCGACCGTTTGGAGGACCTCGAAGATCTCGTCCTCGACCGTCCGCAGCGCGAGACCATTAACGCGATCCACCAGGTCAAGCGCGATCTGTTACTGTTGCGTCGCGCCGCTTGGCCCATGCGGGAGATGCTCTCCACCCTGCAACGCGATCCCCATGAATGCATGGGCGACGTCACCCGTGTCTACCTGCGCGACGTCACCGACCACCTGGTCCAGATTATCGACATTATCGAAACTTATCGGGAATTAGCATCTGACTTGACCGAGACCTATATGTCATCGGTGTCCAATCGAATGAACGAGATCATGAAGGTCCTCACCATTATCGGGACCATCTTCATTCCGCTGACTTTCCTGGCCGGCGTGTACGGCATGAACTTCCGTCACTTTCCCGAACTTGACAAGGAGTGGGCCTATCCGGTTTTTTGGGGTGTCTGTACATTGGTAGCCGGTATCATGTTGGTATTGTTCCGCCGAGGTGGCTGGCTGTGAATCCCCAACCATTTCACTCCACGGCGGACAATCAACGGAGCAAAGGACTGCAAATTGTTCGAGCTAAGGATTCGGCAGTGCAAAGGCCACGTATGTTCCGCCGGAAGGCGCTTCAGACTTGCCGCCTCCAGCGGCGATCACCACATACTGACGCCCTCCCACCTCGTAAGTTGCCGGTGTGGCATTCCCGCCTGCAGGCAGCAAGGATTCCCACAGCAGTTTCCCGCTGGCTTTGTCATAAGCATGGAACTTCCGGTCCCGGTCGGTAGCTCCAATAAAGAGAAGTCCTCCCGCCGTCACCAAGGGCCCACCATAGTTTTCGCTTCCGGTATCATGCCAACCTTTTTCTGCCAACTCGGGATACTCGCCAAACGGTATCTTCCAAACAATGTCGCCTGTATCGAGGCTAATTGCGTTGAGAGTACCCCATGGAGGCTCCACCGCCGGATACCCGTTCGGGTCGAGAAATTTGTTATAGCCGTCGTGCGTGTATTGGAGCGGGTGAGGTAGACCTCCGCCGGAACCCACCAGGATTCCGGAGTCTTTGCCGGAAACCAGATAGCTGACGATGGCCTGTATCGCTGCATCCTCAAGATGAGCAAAACTGGACATTCGTCCCGCTCCCTTGCTGATGACGGTGGAGATTTCGTCTTCCGTGTATTTGTCTCCGACCTTAATCAAGGATGGAAATTCAGGCGGACTGCCCTTTAGATCCGAACGATGACAGTTGGCACAATTTGCCATGTACAGGTCCCGCCCACTTGTCCGACCTTTGACTTCGGGGCGCTTAACGAGTCGCAATATCCATGCCATTTCATTGGAGTTCACGTACAAGAGTCCTGTTTCGGGATCAAAGGCGGGGCCCCCCCACTCTCCGCCACCGTCAAATCCTGGGAATACAACTGTTCCCTGCAAACTCGGAGGCGTGAACTGGCCACCACTGCGGACCTTGGTGAATTGTTCCAGGACTGCCCGGTGCGCTTCTGGAGTCCGGTTGAAGATCATATCCTTCTTGAACTCCTGGCGCGCAAAAGGGGGCGGCTTAAGAGGGAAGGGCTGGGTCTCAGCCAGAACTTCCCCGTCGACGTCGGAAGCTGGGACCTTGCGGTATTCAATGGGAAAGAGCGGCGCCCCGGTCTCTCGATCGAAAACAAAGACAAACCCGGATTTGGTAATCTGTGTCACTGCATCAATTAAGCGGCCTTCCCGCTTAACCGTGACGAGGCATGGAGGAGCTGGAAAATCACGATCCCAGGTGTCATGCCTGACTCCCTGAAAGTGCCAGACCCGTTCGCCGGTCTGCGCCTTAAGGGCAATCAGGCAATTCGCAAACAAATTATCGCCAATTCGATTTGCGCCGTAGAAGTCAAAGGCGGCAGAGCCAGTGGGAACCAAGACAAGACCCCGCTTCTCGTCCAGGCTCATTCCGCACCAATTGTTGGCCCCGCCAATAAACTTCCAGGCATCCTTCGGCCAGGTTTCGTAGCCATATTCTCCGGGGTGTGGGATGGTGTGAAAAGTCCAGCGGATTTTTCCAGTTCGAACGTCATAGGCACGGATGTCTCCCGGCGCCGCCGGCAAGTCTTCGCTGACTATACTGCCCAGAATGAGCAAATCTCTGTAAACCACGCCAGGGCTTGTCACAGACACAGACAGGGTTTGAGGATCCCGCCCGAGCCCTTGCCGAACATCGACTCGACCGGAATCGCCAAAGCTCAATATGGGCTTGCCAGTTTTCGCGTCCACCGCATAAAGGTACTGCCGGACCACAAATAAGAGACGCTGGTCTTCCCCCTCCTCCCAGAAAACGACTCCCCTATTGCGGACTTTGCCAAAGACCTTCTTGCCCTGATTCGGGTC
The DNA here is from genome assembly GCA_035541995.1 of Terriglobia bacterium. Lineage (GTDB taxonomy): Bacteria > Acidobacteriota > Terriglobia > Versatilivoradales > Versatilivoraceae > DATKMG01. Next base: position 897 of record DATKMG010000748.1, on the reverse strand, counting down.
GAAACACCAGCGCTGCTTCCCAGTGGCAGCGTCCAGGGCAATTAGCCGAAGCTTGGGCGTCGTGGCAAACAGCAACCCGTGTGCCACAATCGGATTGCACTGCATCTCTGAACCAGGAAAGCTGTCGTTGGTGTCATAGGTCCAGGCAACTTGGAGCTTGGTCACGTTGTCGCGATCGATTTGACGGAGGGCCGAGTAACGCAGGCTATCGGCCCCCCCCGCCACTTTCTTCCAATCGCGATAGCCACTCTGGGGCACGTCTCGGTCCTGGCCTGATGCAGCGTGCCCCATAAGAAAAAGAGAAGCCGTAACCGCAAACTTCCACAGTGATTCCCTCATCATCGTTTATCCTTACAACGGTTCTAGTGTGCTCGAACTCCCCAACGTTTATGCTATTTGCCGAGTCAAGTCCAGTGTTTCTTTGAGCGAGACAGGAATCCTCCAACCCGTCCACTAGGAATGTGCAATCAAAGGATCCTGCCCCCGTGCGGCCCTGGGTTGGTATATGGTGCCTCTATCCGAGCATGGGGACAACACCTTGACACTCCATTCAGGCTTCCTAGCGTCTCGTGAGCGAATCAAATTCCCAGCCGAGAAGCGCATCTTGGAGTGCGGTGGCAAGGACAGCGGTCCCACGCGCGGCACACTGCTCCCCCGCGCGACACTGCTTTGGATTCGAGTAACCTGCTGGGTTCGCTGATTGGGGACCTCTTAAGTGGTCGCGAGACAAAGCGCCGTTGCCACGTGGGATCGAAGTCCCACGCTCTGCCGGCGCACTCCATAAGAGGTAATATTGCCGCTTCAAGATGTCCAAACTCCAGGGGGCTCCGTCAGGAGTCCCCTGTTTGTAGATCAAGGCGACCCCCTAAAAAACCTGCCGTCTGAGCTGCGCGGAGT
>DATKMG010000747.1:0-10417 GCA_035541995.1 Terriglobia bacterium | reverse complement strand
GGCCGAATGCCGCCCGATCTCCATTGCGAGCCACACCTATTATTAAGGATTGCAGAATAAGGTGGCAACTCTTTGTCCCTTCGGGACAAAGTCGCAACCATATTCTGCGGTCTTCAGAGTTGATGTTTAGGCACCGCCCATCAGTGGAGGTCATCGGCCCAAGGCTTTGCGGATGCGTGCCAGGTCCCCTTCCTCGATCCGAGCGGCTAGGGTTCAGCGTGACGACCCGGTGGACGGCGGGAGAAGTTGACCACCGGGGACATCGTGGTTCTGCCTCATGGACACGCGCGTTCAAGCGGGAATTTGATTGTCCTCCGGCACAATTCCGTCACACTCGTAAGGCCCCACGGGCTCGGCAGTCACGGGAGAGCCGCCGACAAACATGATCGCATCTGGAAAAGGTGTTGTTAGGTGCCGCCACGACTCAGAGAGGCGGGAAAGCGAAGAGATGCTTCACGCAGATTTAATTCCCCCAGCCGGAAGACAAGGATCAATTCCGAGGCGAGTCACGCGGCAACAAAGTTTCGGAGCCGTTCCCTGGCTCGCAATGTGGCTTCAACTTGATAGGCGGGACCCAATGCGTAAGCGGCAATAGCCAGACACCATGTAATCCAAAACAGAGAAACCACTGGCATGGCCAGATAGCCGTGAGTTGCAGCCCAGGACCCCATGTTGCCGATTAAAGTGATCAGGATCGCAGCTGTAAAGCCCCCCCAACATTTGGCAACCAACCCCCACCCCATGTTCAGGACTGCACGCCGAATGAAGACCGCCTCGAAAAGAAGCACACAAAGCAAAGGATCGGTAAACCACTTGGCCGTCTCGTAGAAAGAGACAGGATTATCAGGTTTCACGAGCCAGAGGGACCACTCAAAAAGTCTGTATATCGTGAAAGCACTCACAAAGCCGAACAGAGCGTAATCAGTGGTACTGAACTGGATCAGCATTCCGAACCTTCTGTACGTTCCCAGGACTACCAGCAATCCGACTGCGAGCACCAGCATGTGGATAGGTCCGCTAACAGCATGGCCCAATTGAAGGAGGGCAACTCCGTCGAGTCTCGCAGCCGGGAAGACTGACCCGTGACCTTCACCCGGAGTCGTGCCAAACACGTGAATGATCGTCAATCCGACAAATCGGCACCAGGAAGCAACCGTGATCAGAAGCCAGGCCCAGCGCATGGACTCACCGGTGCCAAACTGCCACCAGGCAATTGCGCTGAGACAAAGACCCAATCCGCTGAATGTGAGTAGAAAAAGTGGGCTTTGCAGGTCAAAGAAGTACTTGACCCAGTGGTCGTCGCCGGTGAACAGAGATGTTGTGGTCAGTAATAGACCGGTCACCAGGTGTAATAGAGTTATCCAATAGATGCATTGACCGATACAGGTTGTTTTGTGACCGGAATAAGACAATATGAGTTCTCCGGAGTAGTTTGCCTTCAGACAATACCATGGGCGAGTGGAGGCTGTGGGCCGGCCAGAGGGACAGCCTGGCTGACCAAAATGATGCGCTTGATGATCTTGGCAGCGACATCCCGTCCAAGGAAAGCTGCCAGCAGACACTCTGCCTCCAATGTTCCACGGAATCCTGCGGTTTCTGAATTGCCTAATTTCTCAAGCAGGGCAGTAGCTGCATGTGAACCGAGGTACACCTCCAGTTCACTAAAGACACGATCACGCAGCTGCCCGCGAGCCAATGAATAGCAATGGAGGCCCAAGGTTTCCGGCGAGGCTGAGAAATTCAAGAAGTGCATTCTGCTTTCCAGTCTGGCCAGGCCGTCATTCAGTTCTCCGTCCTGTTCCAGGATGCCTTCGCGGTCAACAGCTACAAACCAGGCAAGATCTGCTTTCAGCTGCTGAGCCTCTAACCGGCAGCTGGCGCAGCTTTTTAAGTGTCGTAGGATTCGCCGTTGCCGGAGATTGCTGAGTTCCCCATCGATGAAAGACTGAAGTACATTGCTACTTGGATGCAGGAAGAAAATGTTTATCACTGTTCAGGTTCCTTCCCAGACTCTCCTCTTTAGAGCAGGTCCAGGTGATGTGATATCTCAGACAATCTGATCTGACGGTTGTTTCCCTGGAGCCGGCATCCATTCAGACGAACGAAGGTATCGATTTCTTTACTCGAGTTTTCGTGTTTTCCGAAGTTTCTTTAATGCACGGGCTAATAAGGCCCCGACCGTACCCGTACGGACATTGAGAATTGCCGAAATCTCCTTATAGTCAAACCCTTCGGCCCTGAGTCTCACGCACTCCAATTCCCTCGAGGAGAGTTGGCCAAGGAAGCTTCGAGTTCTCTCATTTTGATGATAAAGGTCGTCCGGATGAGCCCGCCAATCAGGTAATTCGACAATTTCATCAAGGTTGACCCGGCCTCGTGTTCCCAGTTCTTTCCTACGGTCCAGGAGGAAATTGCGCACCACCCGATATAGCCAGGCCCTCGGATTCCGGATACACAATCCTGCCAGTCGTAGCACAAAGTACCTCATGAGAGCTTCCTGTAAGGCATCCTGGGCAAGTTCCCGACCGTTTACGAACGTCGTTGCGTATCGGAGTAACCTACTGGCATTCTCCTGATAGAGACCGACGACCTCCCTTTCAATCTCATCTCTCGAAGGCTCAGTAACGACTCGATCGAACGGATGCGGGGAGACTAGAGACTCAGAACCTCCCGACACATCCAGTTGACAGTCTTCAGGATCCTGATCTGGAGGTTGTGGACTATGCAGTTCTGTTTCAGGACTCATAAGACCAATCAAACTGGAACCGCAATGCGTGTAAATAAACTAGGGGACCCACTCGTCCTTGCTTATGTCATCGACGGGTTCGGGCTCCCGCTTTATTCCGCACGCCAAATCCTAGGAGAGAGAGTGGAGCCTTAGTTGCTTAACTGTCATTGACTTCGAGGTTTGTTTACGCAGGATTCAGAGAAAAAGGAGTTTCACCACCGGGTGCAGTTTCAAGAATGCACCTAAAGGGATAAATCCGAGGTTTCACGCCATGATGCGAGTAAACAGAATCCAAGAAAAGTGCGTTTCGATCAAGGACCGATGGAAATCATCCAGAGGAGCCAATCTCGTAGAGATGGCTGTAGTGTTGCCGCTGCTGCTCCTGCTGACCTTTGCCATCGTAGATTTCAGCATGTTGTTCTATGCATACCTGTCTCTGGAAAACGGGGTCAGTCTGGCAACCCGTTATGGTGTGACAGGGCAGCAGATGAATGACCCTGACAATCCTGGGAATCTGCTTTCCCGCGAAGACTCGATTAAAGTCGCCATGCGGCAGGCCACTCCCGGACTGGTCATTGACGACAGTGCCTTCACGTTCGACCATTTGGCGGGCGGGGTCTGGACGGCGGGTTCCGGAGGACCGGGCGACATTTCACGGGTGACTGTTAATTATACATGGAGTTTGGTCACGCCACTGATCCGGCCTTTTTTCACCGGCGGACAAATCAACTTGAGAGTTTCATCCACTATGAAAAATGAAGGGTTTCCAACCTCTTAGAATTGTGAGATTCCCGATCATTGAGAAGAGAAAAGCCATGAACCAATCATTGAGCAAGCTGAAGGGATACAGGAAGAATCAATGGAGCAGAGTGTGGGGTCCCGGTTCTCAAAAAGGGCAGAGCCTGGTGGAATTTGCCCTGACCATGCCACTGTTCCTGCTGCTGGGTCTTGGAATCATTGAGATGGGATATGCCCTGTATGATCAACATGTCATTGTCAAGCTGACAAGGGAAGGGTCGAACTTGATCTCCAGGGGTACGACGCTGCAGGACGCGGGCACCGCCATGAACAGCATGACCAGCGCCCCCGTAGATTTTAGTGGCAGCAATTCCAAGCTGATCTTCTCTGTGTTAAAGCGTGTCAGCACCACTACCGCTGGAAACTACAATCAAGTGATCCTCTATCAGCGGACCCAACTGGGCAGTTTCTCGGCTCAAAGCGTCTTCACTACCCAAGGGGCTGGTTCATTCGGAGGGGCACCCGACTACATCGCTAACAATTCGGACAATGACACCAATCTTCGTGTTACCAACGTGCCAGCTTCCCTGGTTCTCAACCTGGGTCAAATGGCCTACGTGACCGAGATTTATTCGCATCACAACCTGATCACGCCGTTCGACAGGATAGGGATGAGTGTTCCGACCACGCTCTATTCCATTGCCTATTTTTGAGCCATGAAAGGGTAATGAAACGATGACTCACCAAGCGATAGGAAAACCGAATGAGAAGGGGATAGTCCTCTTTTACTTTGCGGGGGTTTTAGTTGTAATGCTTTTGTTTGCCGGCCTGGCGATCGACCTGGGCAGAGGATATGTGATCAAAGCTCAACTGACCAAAGCGGTCGATGGGGCAGCACTGGCTGCGGCGCGGGCGCTGAATAACAGCTCCACACCTGAGAAAGACGAAGCCATTCGCATCTTTCGGGCCAATTTCCCGAGTGGTTATCTTGGGACCTCGTCGGTGACCGACCCTGCTTCTGACCCGAATTTCTTCAATAAGACCTATGATGCAACTAGTGGAGCAAACATCATTTCTATCCAGGCCAGCGCGGTTTTGCCAACCACATTCATGAAAATCGGGGGATTCCAGCAGTTGACGGTGGCCAGCCAAGGTGAGGCCAGACGGAAGCTGGTCGATTTGTCGCTAGTTCTCGACTGCTCCAGTTCTATAGGGTCACAATGGACGCAAGTACATGACGCGGCCGTGAGCTTTGTCAATTCGTTCGATGAGACCAACGACCGGATCTCTCTCGTTCTCTTCAGTAACGGTGCAACCGTACCGGCAGCGGCTCAAATGCCTTCCTCGCGAGGGTTTGTGAAGGCCAATGTGACTGGCGCAATTCCAGGCGGACTTCCCGGGGGAAGTACTGCCATGGTCGAGGGCATATACCGGGGCTGGGATGAATTGAGGTCGGTCCCTGTTGGCTCACAGTCGGGCCTCAGGGTGATTGTTCTCTTCACGGACGGATGTTCCAACAGTGTCCCCGGACTATATGAAGCTGCACCGGGATTAACCAAGGGTTATCGAACCTACGACTTTCCGAAGAATCTCCCGGATCCGGATGGCCAAACCTGGGACAGGCCATACCTGGCTGGGCTTTTTGATCCGGGTTGCTTAACATGTGGCGCGAGCCCTAACTATAGCCTGCAGGTAAGTCGATGGGATTCCGCATTGCCGGCGGATATCATAACTCAAGTGCCTCTATTGCCTTTAAACAGCAACCACGTCAATCACCGCAGTTCAGGCATCCCGACCTCTTTCCCCTTGCAGACTGCGACCCTGACTGTCAACGGGATTGCCCAGAATGCACCGAAGCCGGGGCGGGGGCTGCGAAATCAAGATCTGGGGACAGGCAGATACCCGGCAGACGTCTGGAACACCAACAACGCTGCGCGCAATCTCCTGGAAATTATTGCCAATGCGGCCCGGAGCGAATACCCGGGCACAGGCGACTATCCCATTCGGATTTATACCATCGGTATGGGACTCCTTATTCACTATAATCTGGGGACCATCCCTGAACTCCCCGAGGATATCCTCAAGCGCATTGCCAACGACAAGACCTCCGCGGATTACAATGCTGCCCAGTTGGCGGGAAAGTACTATTTTGCCCAGACGGCTGCCGACGTGGGACCCGCCTTCCAGGCCCTGCGCAATGAATTGATCCGATTGAGCAAGTAGGCAACGAACTGACTGCCATTCTCCATAATGGGGCAACCCCCGGCAGCCAAGGCTGCTGACCGCGTGTGGGCGCGGCCTACAAAGAATCCGACGGCTCTGCAAGCACGTTGCAGGCGGGGTCCCCTGACCCGGCGAAATCCCTTCTAAGAATGACCTTCGCGAGAGAGCACTCACTGACCTCCCCTTGACCTCTTCCGGGTTACCACGGCCGATGAAAATGTGGGAGCCGATCTCCGAGCGGCGACCAGTACAAACCTCGCCGGTCGCCGCGCAGGAGCGCTGCTCCCACATTGAAAACCGCATTTTCATGAAAAAGGGCTCACTCATAGCGCAGCGCTTCGATTGGATCCAGGCGTGCGGCCTTCATCGCGGGCACGATTCCCGCAATTAGCCCCACGGAAAGAAGCACGAGGCTGGACACAAGGATCGATCCAACAGATACCTGGAGCTGAAGATCACCCTTCGTGCCAGCATCTTTAAAGATGGCCCCCCATAGAGGCATGGAACCAAGGGCCAGTGTCACCAGGATCCCGACTGTTACCCCCACCAACTCACCCATTCCCACAATCATCAGCGCCTCGGTCACAAATTGGGACAGAATGGCTCTCTTCCGCGCCCCAATGGCCTTCAGCATTCCGATTTCACGGGTTCGATCAATAACCGAGGTCAGCATGATATTGGCGAGTCCAACACCGCCAATGGCCAAGGTCAATGATCCAACAAAACCCAGCAAGAGTTTCAGCGCAATAGCCATCCCATCGACTAGGCTCAAGAACTGATTAAAGGCGATAATCTCGACCGCCTTGGTGTCCGTCGGTGAGAAACGGTGGATTCCTGCCAGGGTTGCCCGAACCTGGTCTATCGCCAGCTCGCGAACTCTCCCTGTAATGGGTGTCCAGGCGATGAGATCAGGATAGCTTATATCGCGGTAGATGGAGATGGTTTCGTAAGGCAGGAAAATGCAGTTGTTATCTGGTCTGCTGTAATTGGCAATTTGGACCTTGGTATCCAGTGTCCCGATGACTGTGAAGCGTTGACCCCGGATAAAAATGTCCTCCTGGACAGGGGGAATACCGCTGAAAAGCTCTTTGGCGACAGTAGCCCCGAGGACGGCAACCCGGGCGCGCGAATGACTGTCCTCGTAATTGAACCACCTGCCAGAAGTAAGCGCCATGTTCCGGATCTGGTAATACTCCGGCAGGACCGCCCGAATGGTATAGTGCTTCTCACGGTTCCCACGCACAACTCCCATGTCGTAATTCAGGATTTCAGGGGAAATGGCGCCAACCAGAGGCACGGCCTCTCGAATGGCGTCAATGTCATCGAGTCGGAGATGAGTCCTTCGCCCAGCACGCAGTCCTCCGGCCTGCTGGCTGGTCTGCCCGTTGAACATGACAATCAAATCCTGGCCGATCGCCAGAAAAGATGTCCGAAGTGCCTGACCAAAACCTTGACCGTAAGAGATTAGAATGATGAAGCAAGCCAGCCCCCAGCCCAGACTCATCACTGTTACGAAGGTCCGGCTCTTACGGAATTTCAGTGACATCCATGCTTCGAAAAGAATTAACTTCCGATTCATACTGTTCCCCAATCAGAAGATCTCCACCAAATCACTAGCGATCATTCCATCCTGGGTGGAAACTGGTATTTGATTCGCGGCGAAGAGCCTCTGGTTGTTTCCATCATCGTTCATAACGCAACGCCTCCACGGGAGTTAAGGAGGATGCGTGCCACGCAGGAGGTATTGCCGACAGAACTGCAACCGTGGCCAGGGCCAGCAAGGCTCCCAGGAATGTGCTGAGAGCAATAGGCAGCCCGGAAAACATGGCTGGCATAGGCAGCAAGTTAACTGCAGACGTAAACGACCAGGTTAGGAAAAGGCCCGAGGCACCGCTCAGTACCGCTAAGAACAGGCCTTCCACAAAGAAATCCAATAGGATTCGCCGCCGGGTTGCCCCCAATGCTTTCTTCAAACCTATCTCATTGGTTCTCTCGGAAACGGACATCATCATGGTGTTCATAATCCCGATGCCCCCAAGGCTCATCGTGATCAGGGATATCAAGGCCAAGAAAATCTCAGTGGCATCAAAAACCTTGTCGAACAACTCTGCATCCTCGACCGTGTCCCAGAAATAGAGGGCCGATTCATCCTCGGGATCAAACCCGTGAATACTGCCTAAGACCTTCTTGACCTGGTGCCTGGCTTCCTTCCATTGTCGTACGTCCGTCGGCCTGTAAAGAAGAGCTTCAAGACGCCCTTCTGTAAAGGTTTCCCGATTGGGAGGAAAATCGCGTCGAAGGGCCGTGGCCGGCAGTAGGACTTTGTCGTTGTCCCAGCCATCGTAGCAGCTGTTTTGATTTTTCTCGCTCATTAGTCCCACAACCTGGTAGGGCCGCCCGCTGATCCGAACTCTCTGGCCAATCACTTGTGGTCGTTCCTCAAAGAGCTGTTTTCGAACCGACGAGCCCAGAACACAAACCCTTCGTGCTTCATCCACGTCGTTCTGAGAAATTTGACGGCCTTGATCAACCGGCAGGTTCCTCAGTCTCAAGTAATCCGGGGTGACACCGACATTCAAGAACTCCCCGGAATTGAAATCACTTGAAACTGTTGTCCCATAACGCTTGGTCTCCCCACCAGCCACTGAAATTCCAGGGCATTGCTCCCTGAGTGTGGGCAAATCAGATTCATTGAGGAAGATGTCTCGCCCTGCTCGCTGGCCTCCTGCCTGCCGTTCAGTTCGGCCCCCAAAAATCATGACGAAATTGTTTCCCAGCTGTTCCATGTTCTTTCGCTGTCCCTGGCGGAAACCGTCACAAAGTGCCGACATCAGTACGAGCGACGCAATACCCCAGGCAATCCCGAACATGGTCAGGAAACTGCGGGTTTTATTGCGCCAGAGAGTGGAAATGGTTTGGCGGAATAATTCACTTGTGCTTTCAATCAGATACATAAATCCCCCCGAGTTTCCCGGCCACAACCTGAACTGATCTTAAAGTACGCTCAGAGAAGTCAAAAGGTTCCGCTCCCCTATGACAGTTAATGAAAGACCAGCAGGGGAGAAACAGACGATGCCTTGTCGGGGCCCTCAATCTGGCTTGCCAGATCTCTGAACCCCTTTCAGTTGTCCAAAATGACAATCCGTCAACATCTTGTGATGCCTGACATTTTGCACAACTACAGATTGCGTCAAAATTGACTGTTCCATAGGCGATTTTGCGCAATCTGGCGGGAAGAAAAGTGAGGCGACTCTCAATTCGACGTCGAAATCTTCCTGATGAGGGTACGCTGGAGGAGGTTCGAGATTATGGACTCGAATTGCCGGTAATCGTCTTGATTCCAGGCTCGCAATTCCACCTTCAGGCGTCCGTGTATGTCACAGTAACTGGCCAAAACCTGTTCCCAACAAATCGCATGATTCTGGGATTCGGGAAGTTCAGCCAGATCGGTTGGGATTTCTTCAGCCAGTTGAGGCTGGCCATTTTGATATCTGACCATTGCATCCTGGACTCGTATCTTTTCTAGCTGGGCATATTCCGAATTGAATTTCGAAGCCAATTTGCCATGGAGAGCGAGGAAAGTATTCAAAATGTCAATCGAATTGACCCGGTTCCAGAGAAGTCCTTGCTTTGCTCGAACTTCATTATAGTGATTTGAAAGCTGCTCCCATGCGCTGGCCATGGCCTCTTCGAGGGTTCCCCCGGGAGTTCTGCTCTGGTTCTCGTTTGACATAGGTGCCTCCTCTTCCATACTCCCGCGGCAAATTTCAAGTACCGCTCTCGGGGATGCATTCTTTTTTAAAAGGATTCCAGTGTCTTTGTCAAGGCTATGTCACAGCTTCTGACTCAGCACTGTTATGGGATTGTGCGCTACGGGGAAATAACGGGCCCCGCCTGCCGCACTCCAAACACGTCGTCTTATTTATGGAATAGTGTACTAAGGCGTCGGAAATGACCAGGCCCTGGGAGAAACTGGGTTACATTCCTAAGGAGTTCCGTTAAGATGAATCAAGACCATTCCACAATGCTTCAGGGGGTGGGATATGAAGCTGGCCGTCTACAAACGGTTTGAAGAGCTAAGGGGATTGCTTCGAAAGTATCCCCTTGGGGAGGGACAGCCGGAAGCGAAACCCTTCCCGAGTGAAGAAACTCTGCCTGACGATCTCAACGACGAAGAGCTTTTCCAATACTCCATGAGGGATATTACCTCCCTGGGCTGGAGTTCTGTTCCAACACGGTGCTCCCCCCCGCCCGTGGAGATACACAACCCTCAGCAAAGTGAAGACGAAGGACTCCGGCTCCTGACTGAGTTTATTATGGGCAAAGGAACCGTCGACTTGAGGTCAAGTGGGGAGTACATCGAAGGCACGCCTCATCCAGATGGGCGCTTCCTGGTCGATCGTTTGAGGGCAGGCCGTTTCTCGGTACAGGCGCATCTGGATCTCCATGGGCTGAATGCTGAGGAGGCTCGAGTCAGCCTTTTCCGGTTTGTGAGGTCTAGCCTGATGCGTGGTTTCGGTTGCGTCCGAATCATCCACGGCCGTGGGCACAATTCTTCGGAGGGCCAGCCCACGCTTAAAGAACATCTGCAGAAGTGGCTGAGCAGTCGAAGGATGAGCCGCCACGTGATGGCTTATACCTCGGCTCGACTCAACGACGGAGGGGGTGGAGCTGTTTACGTCTTGTTACGAAAAAGACTTGCCAAAACTACGGGTACTGCATCCGCCG
>DATKMG010000746.1:0-7588 GCA_035541995.1 Terriglobia bacterium | reverse complement strand
CGCATCGTCGAGATCGTGGTTGACATAAGCAATAATGTCGGAAACCCTGACGACTTGTGCTTCCAGGGTTGCCGGCCTACCCCGGTCGTGCTTGGTGAAGACGGAGCCACCCCCCTTCGAATGCTTCAGGATCCCGTCCCGGACTTCCCAGGTTAGATTGAGCCCCTTCCCATCGTTTTCCAACTTCTCAACAACCCTTAGACTTTGCTCGAAATGCCTGAACCCGCCTGGAACCATTTCATTGAGAATTGCCTCTCCAGCATGTCCGAAGGGCGTGTGACCGAGATCGTGCCCCAGGCAAATGGCTTCGGTAAGATCTTCATTCAAACGTAGCGCCCGACTGATGGTTCGGGCAATCTGGCTGACCTCCAAAGTATGAGTCAGGCGGGTGCGATAATGGTCCCCCTCGGGGGAGAGGAAAACTTGGGTTTTATGTTTGAGTCTTCGAAAGGACTTGGAATGCAGGATTCGATCACGATCTCGCTGAAAAGCCGTGCGAATAGAACATGCAGGTTCATCCTGCTCTCGTCCCTTGCTTTTCGCGCTCAAGGTAGCTCGGGGCGACAGGATAGCCGCTTCCCGCTCTTCCAGGAACTGTCGAATCTGCAGATTCATTGAAGTCAGTCATCTGCCAAGTTGGCAAGCCAAGGCGGATGAAGATGTTGGTCTGGGGGAAGTGTGGGAGCCGATCGTGGGGCCGCTGTCCCCCAGCAGCGACCAAATTGACCCTGGGAACCACTGCGGGTGGCAGTCGAGCTCCCGCGCGACTGTAAAGTCCCCTTCTCTCGCCGTGACGGGTGACGCCGGTCACCCGTGCGGCGCCCACCTCAGCAACCGCATTTTCACGACAGCCCTTCATGCCCCCATGGGGGTGCCACGGATGATGAAAATCCCCTCCGACGGAGGGGAAGGCGCGTTAGCGCCAGGGGTGGCTTTGAATCATAAGTCCGTAGCTTCCAACCCACCCCGGTGGACCTGCGGTCCACCACTCCTCCCAGGGATGGGATTTTCAAGAATGTGCCCCATGACCTTTTCAAGGTCAACACGGTCGATGAAAATGCCAGTGGGCCCCGCCTTGTCGGGGCCGCGGTCGCGACGGAGCGCGACCCTCCACCAAAAACCGCTCTTTCATGAAAGACGCGACCTACCTTACGCTTACGGTCGCTTTCAATTTTTGGTCTGCATCAGTGGCAAACTGAGTGCCGGGGAAGTCCTTAACCATCCGCTGATAAACCTTGGTGGCCTCTCCGGGCTTATTCTGCATCTCGTAGAGTTGAGCGAGGTGCATCATGTTGACGCTCCGAGGGGTCACGGCCCAGTTATTTTCGACGATCTGCTTATAGAGGTCCGTGGCCTTACCCAGCTCTCCAGTCGATTCGTAGACTTGGGCCAAGGCCAGGCGCGCCAATGCTCCGCAATCTGACTTTTCCCCGCTGAGGGGTTCCAGCATCGCGATGGCTTCCTTAGGACGGTTAAGGGCCTGTAAAGACAATCCGGCATAATAGCGAGCGATCTTTCCGACTGGTGCCGACGAATGGCGGTCGATAATCTTCCGGAATTCTGCTAACGCCTTCTCCTGTTTCTCGCTGGCACTCTTGAAGGTGGGTTCGTTTGCACTGGAAGGGGGCTCCAGCGTGCCCGGCGGAGTGATTGGGGAATGGTAGATCTTCAGCGCAAGGCTCAGCTCATCTTTGGCTTGCTGGCTTTCAAAGGCAAAATAGTAGATTCCTCCTGCGATTAATAGCGAAACAGCTGTAACAATGCCGACACCCAGGAAGATTTGCTTCTGGTGCTTAAAGTAGAAATCTCTCACCGTTTCCACTGCCAGTAGAAACTTGTCTTCCTTCAGGATTTCATGACGTGTCAATCTTGCCAAGGGTGAGCCTCCTTTTGAATTCAAAGGAACCGGTACTAATTGGCCTGCAGGCGCATAGTCGCTCCATTGCCTAGCCCAGCCCCGAAAACCAAACTCAGCATCTTAACAATACCAAGGGGAGGTGTCAAACGTGAACCGCCTTGGCGGGTGCAAACAGAAGTAACGGGCAGCGGGAACCGCGAAGCGGTTCCCGCTGGAAGCACCCCAAGTTTGTCGCGTATTTTCTGCCCGTCACTTCTGTTCGCACCCCGCTTTGGCCTTTGAGATGGAAACTACGCGACCGAGTATTCAAAATCCTCCCAATGTGGTAAAACCTCCTCGTGGTTGCCACTGATTCAATTTGAACGTTGGCGAGGAAAGGAGCTAAGTGCTTTGTTCAGATCCCGAATCCTAGCCACGGGCAGATATCTTCCTCCCAGAATCGTAACGAACCGCGAACTGGAGAAGCTGATGGATACGTCCGATGAGTGGATTCAGCAAAGGACGGGGATTTGTGAGCGGCGCTTCGTGAGCGAGGGTGTCGGTTCATCCGATCTGGGGCTGCAGGCCTCGATAAAGGCGATCGCTGCTGCGGGGCTATCACCGCAGGATCTCGACTTCCTTGTTTTTGCTACGTTAAGTCCTGACTACACCTTTCCCGGCTCTGGTTGTCTGCTCCAGGATAAACTCGGAATCGGGACTATCGGCGCGTTGGATGTCCGCAACCAATGTTCCGGGTTTATTTACGGGCTATCGGTAGCCGATCAGTACGTTAAAACCGGAATGTGCCAGCACGTGCTCGTGGTGGGAGCTGAGGTGCATTCAACGGGCCTGGAATTGAACACCCGAGGACGAGATGTTGGCGTACTCTTCGGCGATGGCGCCGGAGCAGTGGTGGTAGGAAGAGCCAGGGGGGACCAGGGTGGCATCCTCTCAACTCACCTTCACGCTGAGGGCAAATATGCCAAGAAGCTTTGGCTTGAGGTACCAGGCTGCATTTTTCACCCACGGATCACGGAGGAAATGCTGAGAGAAGGAAGGCATTATCCACGAATGGAGGGGCGATTGGTGTTTAAGCATGCCGTCGAACGCTTCCGGGAGGTCGTGGAAGAGGCCTTGCATGCTAACCAACTCACCATTGACGATGTGGATCTGATGATTCTCCACCAAGCCAATATGCGGATCGCCGAGGCAGTCGCGGAGACCTTGAAGCTCTCACCGGATCGGGTTTTTAACAATATTCAGAAATATGGAAACACGACCGCAGCGTCAATTCCAATCGCTTTGGACGAAGCCCTGGAGCAGGGCCGAATCGAGACGGGTGACCTGGTCGTCCTGGCAGCCTTCGGCTCCGGCTTCACCTGGGCCGCAGCCGTGGTCCGATGGTAGGAATTGATTGTGGCGCGTTGCTGACAAGCCCTTTACCCGAATCTGGAAGACCTAAACTAGTTCTTCTGTAATCCCCCAATTTCAAGACAGAAACTAACTGGGAACCGACAGGTTCTTTCTACCCATTTTCCGTTCGCGCAGGAATTGAATCAAGAAAGCATCGCGACGGGCCTTGGTGGCATTCATATCCCTCACGGTCCAATCATAAAAGCCCCGCCCTGTTGCGGAGCCCAATTCTCCATTCTCCACTTTTTGATTTAAGAGTGAACAAGCATAGGGCTGATTGTTCAAATCCGGAAGAACGTAGTCTTGAATAGTTTTGACAAGGTCCAGGCCCACGGCATCCGTGTGTTCGAGCACACCCCAAACCGGCAGTCGCATGCCAAATCCAGATTTTATGGCCAAATCTACATCTTCCGCACTGGCAATTCCCTCTTGAACAATGTAGAAGGCCTCCCTCATCAGAGCGAGTTGCAGGCGATTCCCGAGTTGACCCGGGCGGTCTTTCCGGACCAGTACTGCGGTTTTGTCGCATTTCTTTAATATCTCGACCATCTGCAGTGCGACGGATTCACTGGTCTGATTTCCCATCACGACTTCCACCAGCGGCATCAAATGGGGTGGATTCCAGAAATGTGCGGTAAGGATCCGCTGTGGATATTTGGCCATCTCGGCAATGGCTGTGATGCTGATCCCGGAGGTATTACTGGCCAAAACGGCATTCTTATCCGAGACCTCATCCAGATGGTGGAAAAAAGCCTGTTTTAGCGTGACATCCTCCGGAATTGACTCGATGACGAGTCGGGATGATTTCAGTGCACTGTCCAGGTCCGTGGTGGAAGTAAGCATTAGCTTGGCGGCTTCCGCCTGATCCAAATTGACGAGTCCGCCTTCACGGAGTTGATTGATTAGCCGATGGGCCGTGGAAAGCCCCTGTTCTGCTCGATCGGGGGAACGGCTCACCAAGTGAGTCTGGATTCCCGCTAATGAGAGAGCCACTGCGATTCCAGGACCCATCATCCCTGTTCCCACGACTGTTGCTTGATCATCAACCATTTTTGCCTCCTTGAGAGTTTCCCAAAATGGAGTTTCGAGAGCGAAGTCCTAATTTTCAATCCTGCCGGCCGAGCACAAGGAATTTGCCTTAGACCTCATTGCGACAAATTCGTCGTCGCAACGAAATCTACGATGAAGCCTTCTTCCTGAGGCAGAATTGATACGAGTGTACAAGGTTTCTTCACGAGATAGATGCTTTTTTCGCGCCGTCGGTGTATGTCTTTAAAAGGCCTTGGATACCCCTCGATTGGATTGTTGGAAGCCAGGCGTTCTTGCTGATACACTGGGGGCCTCGGGAAAGGCTGCGCAGGTCCCGGACCGGACCTGCATGGCTATTCAACATGAACTCATAGAAGTTGAATAAAGGAGGGCTTATGCCATTGAATTTCACTCGCCGCGGATTTCTGGGAACTGCGATCACAGGAGCAGGGATGGCCGGGATGGCCGGCGCCACGAACTTGGGTACCCCTGGCCAGGAGACTCCGGACATCAAACTGGGAGTTGCCAGCTACTCGCTGCGCGAATTCCAACGGGGCCTGGCCATCAGGATTATTCAACAGTTGAACGTATCGAATGTGAGCATCAAGGAATACCATCTTCCGTATCGGAGCACACCGGAGGAACTCCGGCAGGGAGCAATGGAATTTGAGAAGGCGGGAATCAAGATTGTGGGTGGCGGAGTCATATACATGACCAAGGACGACGATAGCGATATCCGGCGATACTTCGATTATGCGAAGCAATGTGGAATGCCGCTTTTGGCCATAGGGCCCACAGCGAAAACACTGCCTCGGATCGAGAGGTTCGTCAAGGAATACAACATCAAGGTTGCCATTCACAACCACGGGCCTGAAGACGAACACTTCCCTTCACCGGAAGTGGCGCTGAAAGCCATTAAAGAGATGGATCCACGGGTGGGGCTGTGCATTGACGTCGGCCACACGGTCAGGACAGGCACCAACGCGGTCGACTCCATTCGGGCCGCGGGGAGTCGCCTTTTGGACATGCACATCAAAGACCTGCGCAACCCAAAGGATATGAATAGCCAGGTGCCGGTCGGCGAAGGGACCCTTCCTATCGTGGAGATTTTCAAGCAGCTCAAGGCCATGAACTACCAGGGCTGCGTGAACCTGGAATACGAAATCGATGCCGATAACCCATTGCTCGGAATGGCGAAGTCATTCTCTTACATGCGTGGTGTTCTTGCCGGCCTGCGGGAAAGATGAAGCCATCCATTAGAATTGCACTGGTCGGCCTAAGTACTGCTGCATATCTCGGCCTGGCTATCCTTGGCTGGGGCGGGTTTTCGGCCTTCTTCTCCCACCCGGCACGGATCGCGCTAGCGATTGTGCTGTTCTCGCTTTCTGGCGTGGCGTTATTTGCCGGTGGAAATCTGAGTCCAGGGATACGTGAGGACCGCACCAATCGTTGGGTCATTGCAGTCCTCATACTGATCGGGTTGCTAGCCGGCTATCTGCCTGCTTTCACGGACCGCATCGCCTTCTGGACCATCGACAGCAACATCATTCGCTGGCTCGGTGTTGGTCTGTTCGCTGCGGGTGGCGCCTTGCGGATCTGGCCGGTCTTTGTGCTCGGCAGCCGATTCAGCGGGCTAGTCGCGATCCAGCCCGAGCACACCCTGGTTACCGACGGTGTTTACGGGATCATCCGCCATCCCAGTTATCTGGGCCTGCTTGTCGGCTCGCTGGGGTGGGGCCTGGCTTTTCGTTCAGGAGCCGGAGTGCTGCTCACAGTGCTCATGCTCCCCCCGCTCCTCGCGCGTATTCATGCGGAAGAGAGACTGCTACAGTCGCAGTTTGGTGAAGAATACAATACGTACCGTGCCAGGACATGGCGGCTGATTCCGGGGATCTATTAGCCGGATTGCAGCTGATTCTGGAGCGCAGCCCGCAGAGAACGTTTTGCAGAACAGTGGGTCGTTGCAACGCCCAATGGTGCTGAGACGCCTGCCAAAAAGTTACCCGGAGTTGCAGAATAGAGTGACGACTTTTTGTCCCGAAGAGACAATGGAATGTAGTCAGGAGTGACGCGGCAACCGCGTCAACCCTGGATTCCTACCCCGCAGATAATCCACTCTGGAGGGCGGGGAGAAACGTCACCATATTCTGCAAATCTCACTAGGATCCAGCTTTCTTGTACTCGATGAGAGGCCTGACCAGGGCGTTGTACACGATTAGCGTCACAATCAGCGTGGGAAAGATCCAAAGAGAAAAAAAAGCCCCTAAAGGGTGATCCTGGGAAAGTTGATGGACGGGCTGAAACGAGTTGACAAGCAGCGTCTCAAGGCGGGCAAAAGCAATCGCACAAGGTATGACGGTAACGACAAATACGATCTGGCAGAAAATAAAGCTCGAAAACGTCAAGGTTAATTCTTCGCCACAGCTCCGGCAGACTATGATCTTGCTTGCCGGGGAGCGGAACGTATTGCGCAACAGAATCGAAGGGCGAAATGAATAGTGCAACGACGATACTTCGTGCTGACATGACGGGCACTGGGCCATGATTTCGCTCCGTTATCTTGAAATGGAGGAAATCTTCTTTTGAACCCCTGGAGGATACCTGAGTTCTGTCATAGAAACTCCTCTCTATAAATCCTCGGCAGATCACTCCTTCTGCAAATAGACTTATCGACACTTTCTCGACCATTGTCCAGTTGCACCCCTAAACTCCCTAAAGCATAGGCCCTCAGGATTTCCTTGGGGTTGGGATGCGATGTTTCGTTGTTTTTAGACAAAAGTGGGATATATGAAATGGGTTGGGGTCAACCAGAAACCAGTTACCCTGGATTTCTAGGGCAACGTTTACAAACGCTTGTGAGCGTGCTAAGTTATCGTGCGTGTCAGTACGCTTCTATTAGCTTCTTCGTAGGCTGGGCCGGAGTGGCGGAACTGGCAGACGCACTAGACTCAAAATCTAGCGATGGTTACCCATCGTGGGGGTTCGACCCCCCCCTCCGGCACCAAGAATCTGACTGACTTCTGTCAATTCAATACCTCGTAAAAACGAAGAAGAGATACAGTGTCGTAGGGGGAACCAGAGGGACACCCCTCCAGCCGCCTCCCGTAGCTTCCACGTTTGTCATGTGGCAATCACCAGGACAACCCCCTGGTCCGCTAACACGGACTTTGGAGATTGGACATTTTTCGAGAAGTCCGGCGGCAGGATGCCGCCGGTTCCTCTCAGAGCCCGGTACGGGCGAAAGAAACTAGCCCAGGGCCAGCGAGGGGCAGGAGCTCGGGACCGGCGTCCCACCGAGCGCCGCCCTGG
>DATKMG010000745.1:0-9654 GCA_035541995.1 Terriglobia bacterium | reverse complement strand
GGACCGTTATCTGAAAGACTTCTACCGGGTTAAGACTTGCCACCAGCACAACCCGGATCTTGAATTTATTACACGCACGACCGGACTCTCAAAACACTTGGTTCGTCAGTATGTGGAAATTATCAGTCAAAATGAAAAAAGCCCTTGACACGCAAAATTGCCTAAAGTACCGGGCTCTGAGAGGAACCGGCGGCATCCTGCCGCCGGACTTCTCGAAAAATGTCCAATCTCCAGGGAGCCGCTTGCGGCTCCGGGGGTGGATTTAAGGCTACGGACTTCGGATTCGGACCCACCCCTGGCGCTTGGCGACCGCCGTCGCCCGCGCCTTCCCCTCCGCTGGAGGGGATTTTCATCATACGCGGTTCCCCGGAAGGGGGATGAGAGGCTCTCTTGAAAATGGAGTTACCCTGATTTCCCCCTGACGACGATCGATGAAGCAATACCCAATGTCCACCACCAGACCCATACGGAGATGGCCTGTCCTCGGGCTCTCCTTCGGTTCAGTCTGCCTCCTTTACCACTGCTACAGCCCAGTCACCCTTACCAATGTGAGCAACCGTTCGGATTCCCAACACTAATCCATCTTGACTGGCCTTAAATTCCTGAAGGAGCTTCCCTGAGACCGCTACAATGGCTCCAAGTTCCTGGTTTCGACAAACTCGCTGCCCAACGGCGACTGAGCTTTGAAAGAAGCCATCTTGGGAAGCCAGCATCCAATCGCCTTCGATTGCAGTTTGTGGAAGATGCGGACCGTCTCCTCCGGCGAGAATACCCAGGTGGCGCAAAGCGGCCATGATCCCATCGACGTAGACAGAAACCCCGTTGGGGTCTAACTTTCCTTCGCCAAGATATTCTGCGCCGATTGCAGGAATGTTCAGCTTGCTAGCCTCGTAGGTCAGGACACCCGGCGTGTGTGGAAGTTTCCAGCGGAACCCCAATGGCATGCAACGCGCCACCTGCAGCGATTTTGCAGACGACTCATTGGGGAGATCGTAGTAGCCAACCAATGGCAAGAACCGATATTTGATGCCTCCGCTGTGAAAGTCCATCACCAGATCAGATTTGAGAACGACTTCCTGAAACAAGAAGTGGGCCAACCGTTCAGTGACAGTTCCTTCTAGCCGGCCCGGGAAGGATCTTGCGAGGTTCTTTCCGTCCAGCGGACTCTCACGGCTGACGCCACGGTAGGCGGCCACATGTGCGATGGGAACCCCCAGAAAGTCACCCCGCATCTTCTGCGGAATCAAACTCTCATACACTTTCCAGACAGCCTGCATTCCTTCGTATTCATCGCCGTGGATTCCAGCAGTAGCGACCACCAGCGGTCCGGCCTCAAGACCGCGGCAGAGCAGCAACGGAACCTCGATATCCGAGGCGGGCGTCCAAGAGTATTCTACCTTCTTGCCTGGCTGGCAGATCTCTCGACACAATGAAGTGGCAGATCTCATTTACTGTAAACTGGATTGGCTGTCGATCGTGACCTCAGCCCCAATTTTAAGTGACTTAAAAGCGGCCAATGCCACCAATTCTGCATTCAGGGCCTCATCAACTGTGACTGCAGGTGGAACCTGCCCTTCAATAGCAGCCAGAAAATAGTCCAGCTGGAGCTTCAGACACGCGTAGTACTCGGGGCCTCCCAAAATGACCGTATCGACGTTCTGAAACGAATGGTCATCTAGAACCCAAGCTGGACGGGAAGAGTGATCGATGCCCAAGGAACCGCGGCTCCCTTGGATGAACATTTGTGACTGCGCACAGTGGGAGAGCGGATGTTTTTCCTGCCGGACCCATGCAATGGAATCCACAGCCATTGCTCCGTTGGCAAATGAAAGGATTATGGCGCAGGCATGGGTCCCCATGGAGTCGTCGTACACCTTGGCCCCTTTAGCGACAACCGTTGCGGGGAGTTCTTCCAGCAGCCACAGGATCAGGTCAAAATTGTGGACAGCTGTATCCAGAACGCCCAGTTCCCAGTCGGGACTCCCATAGGCGTAAGGAGCAACGCGTGAACTGCGGATCATCCTGACCGATCCAATCCGCCCTTCTTTGATCGCCCGCTTTGCTTCAATGTATGCGACATTGAAACGTTCACAGAAACCCACCTGCACGATTTGTGAGCTCCGGCGCGCAGCTTGAACAATGGCTGTGGCGTCCTCAAGGGTTCCAGCCATAGGTTTCTCCAGGAAGACATGTTTTCCCGCCTCCAGCGCGGTGCAGCAGTATTGGCGATGAGAAGCCGAAGGCGTAGCGATGACCACAGCCTCAGTGACGTGGTCGCCGATTAGTTCTTCCCAGGAACGATACTGGCGGACTGAGAAGTCTCTCGACAGCTTGTCGAGTTCTTCCGGGTTGATGTCGAAAAGGCCCGACACCTGGCACGCCCGGAGACTCAGGAGACTCTGCAAGTGAAATTTCCCAATCCTTCCCACGCCGCAGATAGCAATATTCTTCATGTGGAAACTCCTCGTCAGAGCAAATTGGGAGGTAGCAACAGACGATCCAACGGTTTTGCCGCAGCCCGCAAATGAGTTGATCCCTCTTTCACCGCCCAAAGTCCGTGCCCAGGAAACAGCGCGTCGACTTGCAGTTCCGCAAGCTTTTTCAGGCTAGAGACATAGTCCTGAACGCTGCAATCGTATACGGCCGAAAGCAGGATTTTACCCCCAAAGAATACGGTATCTCCGCTAAACACCAGCATTTCTCGGGGGGTTCGAAACAGGTAACCGAGCATATCCCGGGAGTGCCCCGGTGTACTGAGGACGGTAATCTCACAATCCGCCACTCTGAAACACTCGTCGCCGCTCAGAATCCTATCTACGCAGCAGGACCGAAACTCAAAGCCTGGGGGATAGAGCCCTGCCTGCTTGGCAACATCGAGGCTGATGGCGGTTTCGTCTCCCGTTTCCAACGCCCGGGTCGAGGCAGCAGAGGCACACACTTGCAGGCCAAGGGCTTCGCGCAGAAAACCGGCTCCACCACTGTGATCTAAATGGGCGTGGGTCAGGAACAACTTGCGAACTGATTCCACTTCAATGCCATCAGAGGTCAGGTTGGCTACGAGTTGGCCGGTTTCTTGTCCTACTCCCGAATCAACGAGCACATGTTCGCCACCGCAGTTGACCGCATAGACATTACAGTCAGCCGGATGCGTCATCCCGGTTCCCAGGGACCCGCTGCCTATCAAGTGAACTCTCTCTGCAATCTTCATGGCGTCAGGCCTGGCCTTGCTGTCGATTCTGTTTGAATAACCTCGGTCAACATCTCAGTGGTCGCCTCAACAAAAAGCCGGTATCCTCTCTCCAGCGTAGCTGCCCATTCCGGCTTCGGATCGACAGAAGGACCAAGATCCAACCAGGCCACTGCTTCTTTCGGGTCGGATAACTCGCCAAGCGTCGCAAGGGCAATTGCAGCGGCCGCGAAGGAGGTCGGATCTGTTCCTCTTACCTGTCGAACGGGATGTCCGTAGAGTGATGCGCGAAGCTCAGTGGTGCCTAAGTCGTTCAGCCCACCCGAGGAGCAAATCAGATTGATCGGGATGCCCAGGTCTTTGTACACATCCAGAATGGCCCGCAATGAAAAGCACACTCCCTCGATTACAGCCAATAGGAGGTCGGCTGGGACATGTGAAACATGCAATCCCTGCCAGCCAGCTTTTAAGTCGGGATTCCAGACTGGAACCCTTTCCCCATAAAGGTAAGGAAGGAACAAAGGCCGATCGCAATCGATCTGTTTCAAGGCATTACTAAGATCTATCTGCACTCGGTTCCAATCGACCGTGCCGCCACGGCTGTAAACGGAGGCCATCAAGAACCAATCCAGTGCCCGAGTCACGTTTGAGCAGGAGCCTCCCAGCACCCATTTCCCTGAGTCAATTGCAGGGTAGAGTTCAAGGCGATACTTGGGATCGGCAGCGGCTGTCTGTGTGTGCAGAAGAAAAGATCCGGTGGATCCCACATGCTCGCATATCTCGCCGGCGCCAACCGCACCGCTTCCAAGGATCTCGATGTCGTCACCACCTCCCACCGATACTGGAATTCCAGCCGGAATTTGCAGCGCTTCGGCGGCGGCCTGGGTCACAACTCCTCCGCGAGTTGTGCAATGGAGGACTGGGGGCATATTCTCGTCGCTCAGGCCACAGTAAGAGAGTAGATTGGGGTCCCAGCGTCTGCGATGCAGTGCATAGAGCATTGTCCCACAAGCATCGATTTCATCGGTCGCAATCTCATTGGTTAGCCGGTAGCGAATAAAGTCCTTAATCGGAAGAATGGTCGCAATCTTTGAGTCCAAATTCAGACAGTGTTTGTGCAAAGCGACCAGGTTGGGCGGAACCGATGTCGGGTCCAGTCGGGAACCCGTAATTTCATAGATTGTCTCAGTACCTAGTTCATTGAGCATCTGCTTAAAACTCTCCCGGACAATTGAGTCCGGAGCGTGAAGAGTCAATGCCTTCCCTTTCGGGTCCATTGCAACAACATGGTGCATGAAACCGGTGATCCCGACCACCACGATTTGGCGGCTTAAATTGCGTGCCGACAACTGCGCTGAGCACCTCACCACAACCTGCCAGCAGACATCGCCATCGAACGAAGTCCCGAGACCGCGTTTCCCGTGAGGAGATGAAATTCTGTCGATGAGCCGGCAGCGGAAATCGAATAAGCCTACCTTCACAAGCGTGGTACCAATATCGATGACAAGGACGGCAGGTTGTTTCATTCAGTAAGGATTCTCCCGATCAAGGCGGGGACGCGTTGATTTTCAGCTTAATACGTTCTGGAGCTTCTCTTCATGTAGACTGAAATCAAAGGGATTCTGATGGAGGGCCTGACGCATTCTTCGGATCTCCTCTTTGATCTCTTCTGTTGGGGCTTCCTCTCGCAAGGCAGCGACGATTAATTCGGCGATCTTGGATGTTCCTGTTGGCGTTAAACCGTAACGAGTCATTTCTTGTGAACCCATACGGATTCCCTCTTTGCCGAGGGAATCGGGCAATCTGCATTCCCCGGCAATGATATTGGCGGCTTCAAGCCGCTCGGAGATGTCTTTGCCGGTCCCCCATTTGGCGACTTGGAGCAAGAGAGTGTGAGACTCGGTGAATCCTAGGGTCTCAGCCACGACAGAAATGCCACGGCTGTGAATCTCCTTGGCTAGTGCCTTGGCATTGGCAATGACGGCAGTCGCATACCGCTGACCGTGCGCCAGCATCTCCAGGAATACTACGGCGAGGGCAGGCAATCGATTCAGATGGTGGTTAGTTACGATTGCCGGATAGATGGCCTCGCCGACTTTCTCAGCCAGGTCCGACCGGTTCGTGAACACCAACCCTCCTTGGGGTCCCCCCAAGGTCTTGTGCGTACTCGCGGAGACGATATCTGCGCCTTCTTCGAGGGGCTGTTGGAAGTGTCTTCCAGCGATGAGCCCAAGCACGTGCGATGCGTCGTAGAGCAGCACCGTTGCAGGAGAGAACCGATCAATCATCTCGCGAAATTGTTTGACCGGATGCGGGAAAAGGAACTGGCTGCTGCCCAGGATTAGAATTTGTGGTTTTTCTCGCCGCAGCAAGTCTTCGGCCCTCTGTAAATCGACGTTATAGCGACTCGGATCGAATGGAATTGGGAGGGTCCTGAGTCTGGCAAGAGAGCACAAACTGAGTTTCTGATTGAGGCGATGCCCTCCCCCTTCATCCAGTTCCATAACCGAGTCTCCCGGCTCTGTAAGAGCCATGATCACGGCAATACCAGCCACATGTCCTGAAAGAGGACGGAGATCCATGAAACGAGCACCAAAGAGCCTCTTGCCCAGTTCTTGTGCCTTCTCTTCAATCGAGACAATGTGATGACAGCCCCGGTATTTGCGGTCTTTCAGGTCCAGGCCTTTGTAGTCTCCGTACCGATGCGAAAGATCGTTGAGAAGCATCTCGGAGACTAACGGGCTGGTTACATTCTCTGACGCAATCAGGTTCAAACAGTCTGACCTCCAGCGCGCTTCATCCGTTAACTCTCCTTTGAGAAAACAAAGATCCTGCAAATATGAGTTCATGGCTACCTCGGAGAGAATCAGACCCTCATCGTTGCTCTTTCACAAAGACTTCGTTTGTGCTGTTCGACAAGTGCACTTTAGGAAACACTCGGACGGTCATTTGTGTGGGGACATGGACAATCCGATTGTAACTCAACAGATGACAAAGTGAGCCATATCATAGCAGATTTCCATGTGGACTTTTCCTGGACACCATCCAAATCCACCAAATCGACGGAAAGATCCGGATGGACAAGCAGAATTTTGCCAGTGTGAAATTGGAAGGAGAAGCGGTTAGGAGCTTTTCCCTTTGAGTCGCACAGACCCATCTGGTTCGCGAGTATCAATAAATCGGTTTGTTCTGGCTTCCACTCAAAGTCGCCACCCATGCCAGAATACGCTTGCTGAGAGGAGTGCACACTGCAAATTGGCTACGAAGAGTATGACGTTAGCCGGAAGGGCAAACTCAGGGCCGAGGCGGGTAATGAATCGGTCCCTGACCAGCAGAGGAGGAAAGAACAGCGCGAAGCACGTCCAGCCGTCGTCAAGGCTGACAGCCCGCTAGACGAAACCTTACTGACTCCCCTGGCGAAAGATCCCATGCACAGGGTCTTCGAAAGAGCTTCATATAGTGAGAAAACCCCACTCTGGGCAGGTCGCGGACGCGCTGCCGCGCGTCCGCCATCGAATCCTGAGCCGGATACGACTCGTCACGTCCCCACCGGGGCGTGTCCATACGCCCCATGGAATTCTTCAAAGCTCGGGAGTGGTTACTCTCCCCCAATTCCTTACTGAAGGCGGGAGGTTCCTTGTTGATTCCCCGCAGCAAGGGTCACAATCTTTGCCTGACTCGTTTGGGTATGTTTGACTCCCTTGGCCAATTCGAGTTCGGCCCTAGTCATGGGTAACTCGC
Source organism: Terriglobia bacterium (assembly GCA_035541995.1). GTDB lineage: Bacteria > Acidobacteriota > Terriglobia > Versatilivoradales > Versatilivoraceae > DATKMG01. Next base: position 2,726 of record DATKMG010000745.1, on the reverse strand, counting down.
GCCCCGTATCCTCTCCCTGGAGGCAAACCTGAGCCAGAAAGTACTGGTTCTCGTACTGATGGAATACCAGCTTTGAAGTCTCTGAAGCCCTGCCCTGCTGAAACGAGTTAACCCTGAAGTAGGTTGACTTGGGCTCTTTTTGATTCTCAATCGACAGCATGGACCAATTGTTTGACGAATCGGCACTCCGAATCACATATTCCCCCGGTGGCAATATGGCCTTTCCCACATTAAAAGAAAAGGGCACATCCCACTTTGTAGTGGAGATGCCTTGAGCCGAGGTCGCCCCAACTGCACAGATCAACAACAAAATTGACCCAATTCCTGATCGGAATCCAAAGGTTTTCATATCTTCTCCGTTCTCTTTTAGCGCTTGAGTTACATAGTGGCGATCATAGAGGGTGAGACTGATTGGAGGAAGCGTGTTGGGATGAAAGAGCCCATCTGAGTGACGAACACTCAATGATCAGGGATGATTTCAGAAGACCCCTCTCTTGAAAATACCTGGGAGCGCAGGCATCCTTGCCTGCTTTTTGGACGATTGCTCCACGCGTACGCATTTTCATGTTACGTGGCGCCCCTGGAAGGGGCATGATTGGCTTTCATGAAAATGCGTGTTTTAGCAGCCACGTCGACCGCTTTCTTCCGGGAGGCGTGGGTTTGTGAAAGTGGTGAAAAGCCCACGGCTCGTAGGCTACGCTCGCCGTGGCTACCTCTGCCATTTTCATCCGTGGTGGCGACCTAAATAGGTCATGGGGCACTGGCATGCAATTCTTCCATAAATACTTTCCTCTTATTCACCGATATACAAGGTCGTGTAAGGAACGGCGGGAGGCGGGAGCTGGCAAATGGGAGAAGTTGTTCTGGTAGTTGATGATGACCCGAGTGTAAGGGACTTGCTTGAGAAGATTCTATGCGCCGAGGGGTTCCACGTTGTCACCGCGGCCGATGGACAGAGGGCCATGCAGCTGTTTTCAAAGGTTTCGCCCGACCTGGTGCTGTTGGACGTGGAAATGCCCTTACTTGATGGCTTCGAAGTTTGTCGGAGAATCAAGCAAAATCCCGACACTCGGTTGACTCCTGTCGTCCTCGTGACCGGCCTTTCTGAAACCAGCGATCGGATCCATGGTTTGAATGCCGGGGCCGACGATTTCCTGAGCAAGCCCTTCGATCGAAACGAATTGATGGCCAGAGCCCGATCCCTCCTTAAAATCAAAGCCTACACCAGTGAACTTGAAAGAGCCGAGTCGGTTCTATTTGCTTTGGCACAAAGCATTGAAAATCGGGACCCCTATACCCAGGGTCATTGCGAGCGCCTATCTCAGTACGCCGTCATGCTGGCTGAACGGCTGAACCTTTCGATTGAAAATCGAGTAGCGCTGCGTCGTGCCGGGATCGTCCACGATATTGGCAAAGTGGCAGTCCCCGACGCGATTCTCCTCAAGCCCGGAAAGCTAAGCGACAGCGAATGGGCGATTATGAAGCAGCATCCCATAGTGGGGGAGCGGATTTGTACCCCTTTAAAGTCCTTCCGTTTGGTGCTCCCAATTATCCGTCACCATCATGAGAGAATGGACGGAAGCGGCTACCCCGACGGGCTGAAAAAGGAACAGATTCCTCTGAACGCCTGCATTCTCCAGACTGTCGATGTCTACGATGCCCTGACGACTACCCGGCCCTACCGTTCAGCTCTATCTTCCGAGGAGGCCCTGGCTGTAATGCAGGAGGAAGTCAAGAAAGGTTGGTGGGATGGTGTCATCGTCAATGAGTGGAGCGGATTAATTACCTCAGGCGGTATGGGTCAATTAGAAACACCCGGTTCGTCGGAGAAATTAGACCTTCATGAGGAGAACTCTGGCAACTTCCCTATCCAATCCCATTTAGAGTGAATCGGAGAATCGCAAATAAGTCCGGTCATTAAACACTTCGATTTCCACCGTTCCTCGGGCAGACAACACATAGCCTTACAATATCCCCACTTAAGCTGTCTCATCTAAACGTCTCTCCTCCAATCCCAATTGATCTAATTGGACAATCCCCGTTGATGTAACCCCCTTGTTTTCTGCATATGACCGAGTTAGGGGAAGTGTTCATCGACTCATCCTGTCAGGAAAATGAGACACGTAGATGACGATCCGGATTGGAGAACAGATCGGAGACCTACTTTGGTTTGTATAGAGTCCCTGAATCTCTTAGAAGAAGTGCGAAATGTTTCAACAGAAATCGCATATTAAGGATGAAGGGAAAGAATCAATTAAAGGGGAATTCCGGAGGGCTGAGCGGGTGACCGCCGTCACCCCGCGAAGCCACAGACAACGTAGCAAACATGGCCTTGCGGAGCCCGGACCCTGACCTTTAACTGACTCATTACATAGCCAGAGAAATGGTGCTTTACATTTCTCCTGAGTTGTGGTACGGAAGACTCACAACAATTCTAATGTGACAGCTGAGCGGCTTATTTATGTTACTTCTCAAGCACCCAAAGATTCGAATTCCCTCCATTTAAGAAACGTCAGGCTACGGTGCCCCGTATGGTCGAGCCCCAGGGTCATAGAAGCTGAAGGCTGGGCGAAGGGATTTCGGTCGGTTTCCGGGTCGGAGATTTGCTGTGGTATTCATGCCTGCCGGAGCGGTTACAGATATGCGACACACCGCTGCCGAACAACAGGCTGTGCATTGAGCTAATGGCGGACAGGAACTTCTCTTTTGAGAGGTTCCAGCACAGC
>DATKMG010000744.1:0-5152 GCA_035541995.1 Terriglobia bacterium | reverse complement strand
GAATACTGGGAATCGGTTCGTTGTACCCCATCACCACGCCACGATAGATGAGTTGCCCGGAACCGTTGTAAATCCGATCAGGTTCCTTATAGTTTTCAGCCTCATACCATGCCGCATAGGCATTCCAGTCAAATTCCCACTCCACCCAGCCAGTCTGGTACTTCCAACCCATCCAACCGATGGCCCGACTGATATTCAAATCCAGGTCAAGGAAAGTGTTGGATCCGCAACCCGAGTTGCGCTCTTGTTCATAAATCATGGGGCCATAGAACCACGCATCGACCCCCTTGCCTCGAAAGAAGGCCGTGGTTGGGGCATCAAAGTCAGCGGTGTGGCAGACCCACAGGTCAATCTCGTGGCACATCTTCTCCATGGCCTCCCGGGAATAGCCACCATCGATTCGATATTTGAACCATCCCCGGCCCATTGCTTCGTGAAGCAATTTCCCGTAGTAAATCATCTTCTCATAAGCCGCCTCGTAATAGGACTCGTCGAGCCCATCCAGAAATGCAATTTTCTGAACCTGCCGCCACTCGGGTCTTGATTCCAAGTGATTCCGTACTTGCCGTCCCACTTCCTTCCAGACGGCCTCGTAGCGGGCCGTTCGACCTTCTGGCGGAAGGGCCATAGGCCACGCTCGATCCCGATTGGTGCCCTTTTCGATATCAAAGGGAAGCATGAGGTGATGTAAAGGAACGCCATAGCCAGGCCCCCAGTAACCGAACTTCTCAGTGAATGCAGACCCATCCAAGTAACGAGAAAGCCTCTGGTCAAATTCCTTCCAATCGAGGTCCACCGCTTCACCTTTGATCATGAGTTTTGGGCGATAGGCATAGACCAGGGGCAGGAAACGATGCTGCTGGGCCAGCTGGTAATAGCGCAGTTCCTCTTCCGGTGGCATAGTCCTCATCGACTCATTCCAAATATCCCCCGGCAAATGGTTCTCCTGGGGAAGGGCAAAATCCCAGACTTCCATGTCGACCTGAATTTCGTCTTTCCCTCCCTTCCAGGTAACTTCCACCGTGCCGCTATAGTGACCTGGAGGGGCATTCTCTCTTTCTAAGGGAACGAAAATATCTACCCATATTGCCTGGTTTCGCTGATCACGGACATTGTTATAAAGATCAGGGATAGAAAAAGGGAAGCCCGTGGCAAGGTTGGCTTTGCGCTTGGGCAGTAACGCATCGGCATACCAACCCGGCCCCAAGGAGGAGGCTTCATAACCTGTCGATGGCCGTCGCACCTGGACGTACCATTCTTTGAATAGTTGGATATACTTTCCCTCGATCTTTGCTCCACTGGCATGTCTCAAACTCGGAAAGTTCATATCGACATCCGAGACGGGTTCTGAGGCCTCAATGACCAACTGAAAGGCGACAAATTCGTTCCGGGCGCCTTTCAATGAGACTCTCCTCGTGGCGGCATCCCAATTTAAATTGCCTTGACGAGGGTCACGGCTAGGGTAGTCTTTGTGGATATCCGTTCTGCCCTGAATAAACAATTTGCCCGTGACGGGATTGACTCGTTCTCCATCTCCTACAACCCAGAGTTTGATCGGAGGTGGGCCCGCTTCTAGTGACATTCGCAGGGCAAAGATCAACAGGATCGAAATTCTCAAGTGCATAATTACCTCGTCCATGTATGACGTTGCAGATAAAAGGACATTCTATGGGGCAGGTCCTGACTTCCAATCTTATTCATGGTACTCTGAAAGCAACTTGGTATTAGCGTTATCTCTGATGCCGGGTTCGAGTTTGCTTTCTCATTTCCCTGGCGTCAAGCTGTTTGTTCCCGGTACACTCAGTTAGTTCCATTAATAGAGAGCTTATTAGTCCTTGTAACAGAAATTCCTTTGGAATATTGTGAAACCGGGCAATGGACCTGCAAGCCGATTCATCATAACCTGGAGTTTGCCAATTCCCTTATTGAATTGGAGGCTATCATGAGCTTCGAAAGAAGAGACTTTATCAAGACCACATCATTATCCGCCGTGGGGCTTTATCTGGCACGATGGGCAGAAGGCACGACTTCTGCCCAAGAGGCGGCTAGCCTTGCTTTAGTCAAGAACGGCTCGCCCGCCCAGATGGCGAGAAAGTCTGTGGAGCTGCTTGGCGGTATGACCAGATTTGTCAAGAACGGCCAGACAGTCGTCATCAAGCCAAACATGAGCTGGGATCGACCTCCTGAAATGGCGGTTAACACGAACCCCGAATTGGTAGCAGAAATTGTGAAAATGTGCGGGGAAGCTGGTGCATCGCGCGTGAAGGTCTTTGACCGAACCATCGAAAACCCCAACAACTGCTATTTAAGAAGTGGAATTGCCAAGGCCGCTTCCGCCGCAGGAGCAGATGTCCATTTTGTTGACGACCGGCAGTTTGTTCCGGTGAAAATAGAAAATGGGTATACCTTGAAGGAATGGGCCTTTTACCGTGAAGCCTTGGAGGCCGATGTTCTCATCAATGTTCCTATTCTGAAACGGCACGTCATCACGTCGGTAACAATGGGCTTCAAAAATATGATGGGGCTAGTGGGAGGCGCGCGCAGCCGTTTTCATGGGTCGTTTGATCAAATGATCGTGGATATCCACAGGGTGCTGCGTCCCAAGCTCACGATATTGGATGCGTATTGTGCCCTACTGCAAAATGGCCCCGGGGGCGGCAGCATGGCCGGGGTGTACAAGATGAAGACCGTGGTGGCCGGCACCGACCCGGTTATGGTCGATGTGGCAGGGGCAAAACTCCTGGGTGCATCTGTCAAGAGTCTCCCCTATCTGAGCTTGGCCGAAAAGGCCGGATTGGGAACGACCACTTATCCACAGGGTCTACCGCTACAGTACTCCTTCCACTCATAATTAGACCATGTATCGAACTTTAACCGTTCTCTTGGTTTACATGGCTTGTACTATTGGTAATGCGGTTTGTGCTCCGGGGCCTTCCGCAGCGGCCAGTCAAAGCCTGCCCAGCGTTTCCCCTCTTCACCCAAGGATATTCTTGCGGAACGACAAAGCGCGAATTGGAAAGGGCTTGACTGTTGAGCAATTGCGACTGCGGGTCGAGGATCCGCGATACTCTGGTTGGAGAAGGGGGATTAGCAACGAGGGTCCATCCGCCATGGTAGAGAGGGCAGCTGTCTATTTGGAGAGTGGCCAGACTGCCGAGCTTGAGGCCGTAAGGAGATTCCTTTTAACCCACACCTATTCTTATGCAGTTCATGACGTCGAGGGCTTTTTGGCAGGCGCTGAAATGGCAACGGCCTTCGATTGGCTCTATAGCTTCCTCTCGGATGTTGACCGCCGATCCATTATGGCCAACATTGTCAAGACGGCCGACTCCTCCCGGGAATTCATGCTCCAGGGAGAGCCGGACATTAATCACAACTACACCTATATGGCTTTAAGGACTCTCGGTGTTTGCGGCCTGGTCTTGAAGGGAGAGCCTGAGCCCTATAATCAAAAGGCCACTGAATATCTGGCGCTCACGAAAGAATGGATTGAAGGACAGGGCAAAATCCTGGATTCCTGGAAAGCCCGCGAGGGGGCCTGGGGGGAAGGGAGTCATTACACTTTTCACGAAACATTGCGCAATTTGGTGATGTTGTTTCAGGCCTACCGTTCAGCGACAGACATGGATTACTTCATCCAAGTTGAAAAACATTATGATGGGTTTCTGGCAAAGGCCGGAATGTTTTTGGTGGCATCGACTCGACCCGATTTGACCCTGGAGCGAATTGGGGATTGTTCTCCAAGCAGGGTTATGCCGACCATTACAGTTCCTTTAACACTCGAGGCTCTAGCTGTCGGACTTGGTACAAGCAGGGAAGCGGCCCGGCTCAGGTCATTTTCAAGCGAGATCTGCGATGCCTATGGAAGTAAAGCCTTGAATCCCGCCTTTGACTGGGGGATGCGCATCTTTTTAGAGCCTCCCCCAGCCCGGAAATCTTCATATCAAGACTATCCTCACTTCCTTCGCATCGGGCCCGGCACCGATGAGCGCATAGTCTTTCGCAATGGTTGGGGGGTTGACAGCACCATGATTACGATTGTGGCAGGCAACCACTACACCGACCACCAGCACTTCGACAAAGGCCAGTTTCTGATTTACCATAGAGGTGGATTGGTGGTTGACAGCGGAGCCTATGACAGCCTGAACGAACCAAATGGACACTGGGATGGGTACGCTTGCCGGACGTTGGCACACAACTGTCTCCTGATTTACAACCCTCAACAAATAGAACCGGTCGGGTACAGCAATGATGGGGGTCAAATGGTGTTGCGCGGTTTGCAGCATCACGCGGATTGGTTGACCTATCTGGCGCATTACAAAAAGGAGAGTCTGGATGCTGCAAAGGTCCTGGCGTACGACGCGGACGAGCAGTCTGGATATGCCTATGTGCGATGTGATCTGGGTGTCGCATACGGACCCAAAGTAACGGCTTGCGATCGCCAATTTCTCTATCTCCCTCAGCCTGATCTTTTGGTGGTGTTTGACCGGGTGAAAGCCGCTCAACCCCAATTTGAAAAGCGCTGGTTGCTGCATTTTCAAGACCCTCCGACTGTGGATGGGGCTCAAGCTCACACGGGTGTCCAGTCCTTTGTGAATGCCCAGCGGGTCCAGGTTCGAAGGACCGGACAGCTCAAACTGGAGAACAAGATATTCCCCTACGATGGGGTGCTGACTGTAGACAGCCTATTGCCGGAGTTGCGCACTGTCGCGACCGTGGGGGGTGAGGGATACGAATTCTTCAACAGCTTTGAGAACTTGAATTATCGAATAAAGATGCCGAACAACAGTGCAGCGCCGCGAGAGGTAGGGAACTGGAGGATTGAGGTTGTTCCCCAACGCCAGTCAAGTGAGGACCAGTTTCTTCACGCTTTTCAGATCCATACTACTGCCAATGACCGGCCAAGGGAGGTTGCACTAGTCCGAGACATGCAACAGAAGGTGATAGGGGCACATTTTAAGGGTTCAGAAGACAGTGAGGTCGTACTTTTCTCTACGAACCAGAAGGGTGGGCCGATTACGCTTCCCGTGACATACGAGATTAATTCTCTGACTCCTGCGCGCCATCTGTTAGTAGAGATGTTATCCTTGGATCGAGTAGGCATCGAGGTCAACGAGGTCACACTCAAGGCTGAGAAAGTGAGTACACACGG
>DATKMG010000743.1:0-6710 GCA_035541995.1 Terriglobia bacterium | reverse complement strand
TCGAGGAGGCGGGGACCGCTCTGGTTGGGGGGCATACGGTCAAAGACGATGAGTTGAAATACGGTTTGTCAGTTACGGGTATCGTCCATCCCCAGAAGTTCGTTCCCAACAGTGGCGCTAGACCTGGTGACCTATTGGTTTTGACCAAACCTATCGGGTCGGGGGTCATCATTGGCGGAGTTCGCGCCGGGAAGCTTGCCGATGCTGTCCTTGATCGCGTTCTCCTAGACTTGGTGAAACTCAACAAAAAGGCATGCGAATCCATGCTTCGTTTTGAGCCGCATGCCTGCACAGATGTTTCTGGCTTTGGACTTGCTGGGCATGCAATGGAGATATGCCGAGCCAGCCGTGCCTGTTTGCGACTGAATCTTTCCCGCGTCCCTCATTATCCAGAGGCTCTAGAAATGATTCGGGGAGGTGCCACGACTCGTATGACGCCGTTGAACCGGGAGCTTGTGGCCGCTCAATTAACTGTGAGCGCCGAGGTCAATCGCGAAGAGGAAGGACTCTGTTATGATCCCCAGACCTCTGGAGGACTCCTTATTGCTCTGTCAGCCTCGCGAGCAGAAGAATTAGTTGAGGAATTACGGAAGTCCGACTGTCCCCAAGCCGCCATTATTGGGGATGTTCTGGCTTCCAGTGAACCCCGCCTAGAACTAGTGAAGTCTAATATCATGCTTTAACATTCCCCCCGAGAAAGATTCCATTCAAAATGAAAGTGCTCCCTTTTAGAGGTTATCGCTACAACCTGTCTAAAGTCGGACGACTGGACGACGTGATTTCTCCGCCCTACGACCAATATGGAGAGGGCCTTGACGACCTGCTCTATGCACGACATCCTTCCAATATCGCTCGAATCATAATGAACAAGGTGAGCCCGGCAGATACTCCTTACAATAACCGCTATACTCGCTCCCGAATCTTATTGAGCCAATGGATCCAGGATGGGACCTTCGTTCAGGATGAATGCCCGAGTATTTATCCTTATTACCAAGTGTACAGGTTGGCTGACGTCGGAATACGAACACGAAAGGGGTTTATCGCTCTTGGGGAAGTGACTGAATATGCAAGAGGAGTCGTCCACCCCCATGAGCGAACTCTGTCGAAACCCAAACAAGACCGTTTGAATTTGTTGCGAACAACTTTGGCTGATACCGGGTTGATTTTTGTGTTGTACTCGGATCCGGACGGCAAAATTGAGACTTTGCTCGATTCGGTAACTTCCCGTTCGGCAGACATGGAGGCACAAGACTTAAGCCAGGATTGGAATCGGCTGTGGAAGGTCGAAAGCCCATCCTTCATTAAAGAGATCCAGGCAGCATTGTCGGAAAAGACCGTCATCATTGCAGACGGCCATCACCGCTACGAAGTCGCCTTGGCCTTCAAAGAGGAGAGCCATTCGAGAGTGACCGAGGACGAGAGGTGGAGGCTTTATGACTACAAACTGATGAGCTTCGTCCGCTTGGAGACGACCGGTCTCACGATCTTCCCAATTCACCGCCTGGTTCAAAACATCCCGGACTTTGATCCATGGGTTTTACTAAGGCAATTGTCCGGTTGTTTTGACATGACCGAAGTAGTGGTCACGGCGGATAGTAAGGTATCTGTTGCCCAGAGCCTGCTGAAGGAGGCCAGCAGGCTCCAGGCAAGCAGTGAGAATGCTTTTGTCCTCTATCTCCCTTCCCTCGGTAAGATGATCTTATTGGCCTTCCAAAAAAACGCCTCCGATACCATTGCGTGGCCTACCAACAAATCTGCGGCCTGGAGGGAATTGGATATATCAGTTCTTCAAACCGCAATCTTGGACCAGCTACTCGGAATTGGCGAAAAGCAGTTGATTGAACAAAGCAACCTGGAATACGTCAGCGATTTTAGGGAGGCAATCCGAACGACCGATCAGAAGGGATTCCAGTGCAGTTTTCTGCTGAATGCCACACCTATTGAACAGGTCAGAAGCGTCGTCGAAGCAGGTGACTTGCTGCCGCAGAAATCCACGCACTTCTACCCTAAACTGATGGAGGGTTTAGTATTTGCCAAGCATGTTTGAGTTTCTACAACGGCGCTGAACACGGCCACTCATTACTATCAATCATGCCTCCTCCAGATTGTAACCGCTTTCTCCGTGTTGAGAACTGTCAAGGCCTTCAATCTCATCTTCCACGGAAACTCGAAGACCGATGAAGAAATCCACTGCGCGGATAATGAGAAAGGACATTACGGCTGAGTAGAGCCAGGTGGTGATGACTGCGGCCATTTGGCTAAGCAACTGCTTCGGGTTGCCGTACAGCAATCCGTTAGCTGCCCCCGAATTGATGATCGTGGATGCGAAAATCCCCGTCAGCAAGGCGCCGACTGTTCCTCCCACACCATGAACCCCAAATGCATCCAGTGAATCATCGTAACCAAAACGATTCTTCACGTAGGAAGTTGACCAGAAGCAAACCACACCTGTTGTTGCCCCAATGGCTAGGGCCGCCATAGGCCCCACGAAGCCCGAGGCTGGGGTAATTGCCACTAATCCTGCCACCGCCCCGGAAACAGCACCTAGGGCGCTGGGCTTTCCTTTGAATATCCATTCTGCAAATGTCCAGGAAAGCGTAGCTGCTGCAGCCGCAAAGTGGGTCCCCACAAATGCACTGGCAGCCAGACCGCCGGAAGCCAATGCACTGCCCGCATTGAAACCAAACCAGCCAAACCAGAGCAGACCTGTACCGGTAAGAGTCATAGTCAAATTGTGAGGGATGATGGGCTCTGTTCCGTACCCAAGGCGCTTTCCAAGGACCAGTGCCACCACTAATGCGGAAACTCCTGAACTGATATGCACGACAGTCCCGCCGGCAAAATCCAGTGCTCCAAAGACGGCCGCCGTATCACCAAACCGAAGCCATCCACCCTTCCCCCAAATCCAGTGAGCAAGCGGATCATAGACGAAAGTGGTCCAGAGCAGCATGAACCAGAGCATGGCATTGAATTTCATTCGTTCAGCGAAGGCGCCAGTAATCAAGGCTGGCGTAATGATGGCGAACATCAATTGGAAGGACATAAAAACCAGATGCGGCACCGTCCCGGCATAGCCATAGGGGTCGGGACTTGAACCGATTCCAGAAAGGAATGACCAGCTGAATCCCCCCCAGAAGCTCCCTTCATGAAAGGCGAGACTATAGCCGAACAGTCCCCACTGAACGGTCACAACGGCAACCAGGATGAAGCTCTGCATCATGGTCCCCAATACGTTCTTACGACGAACCATTCCGCCGTAAAAGAGGGCCAATCCCGGTGTCATCAGGAGCACCAGAGCGCTGGAAACCAACAGCCAGGCCGTGTCTCCAGTATCCGTCCTCCCTCCTGAGGAAGTGGATACGGGGGCAGCTCTCTGCTCAACCGAAGAGGTCTGGGTATGAGGACTCTGCTCGGAACCCTGCTGGCAAAATGCCTGTCGTGCCGGCAGAAAAAAGAAGAAAAGTAAGCTAATCGAAGAGACTCGAATGAAACCAGGCGAGCGAGGAATCAACATGCTGGTACCCTCCTGTTGGAATTTCTTTACAGCCATTTCGGCTAATTCGCCTCTCTGTGTCAGTTGCTACATTCTCGACAAGATGACTGGTGTGGTTACCGTGGCCGGACTGTGGCCGAAAGAGGATGTAATTAGAGTTGAATATTATGCCGGGCCCCTCGGGAGTTGTCTACATTGTTTTTGGGGTTGGCTATTGGATCAACAGGGGGTTAAAATCGGGTCTTTTGCAGGAATATCTGCAAATGCATAGATCGCCTTTTAGGGGCGGAATATGTCAGACAGTCAAGGAGGATGAATCGGAGATGACATTTTGAAAGGCATTGAGGAGATACTTCGCGAGGTCGCAGGCAAGCGCGTCTGCATACTGATGAGCGGAGGCCTTGACAGTTGCGTATTAGCGTCCGCCATGACAGGTAGAGCACGGGATGTTCAGCCCGTCTATATTCGGAGCAACCTGCTATGGGAAGCAACGGAGCTGCATTGGGTCCAACGGTTCTTGGCTGCTTTGGCCTCGCCTCAGATTAAAACGCTCAAGATACTCGAGATGCCGGTAAGTGACGTTTATCGGCACCATTGGAGCCTTACAGGCGAGGAAATTCCAGACTATTCTTCAACCGATGAGGAGGTCTACTTGCCGGGTAGGAATCTCTTATTGCTTTCAAAGGCCGCACTCTTCTGTGCCCTGAATCAAATCCCCCTTCTGGCCATAGGAACTCTAAAGGGCAATCCTTTTCCTGACGCTACGGAGGTTTTTTTCAGCCAGTATGCAAAGCTAGCCAGTCAGGCCCTGAACTTCAAACTCGCTGTCCTGACCCCCTTTTCAAGCCTCTCCAAAATGCAGGTGATCCTCCTCGGAAAAGCCTTGCCACTTCATCTTAGTTTCTCCTGCATTCATCCGCGAGGCCTCACTCACTGTGGCAAGTGCAACAAATGTGCGGAACGTCGCCGCTCGTTCCATGCTGCGGGAATTCCAGATCAGACTGAATATCATTCTCTTCCGGAACTGACGAGACACAGCTCATGAATCCACTGCTGACAGACGGGCTCCTCACTGCCAAGTTCGGAGATATCCCCAAGGGGATCAAGATCTCGGTTTTGTCACGAGTTCAAGAGGAACTCCATTCTGCTCCTGAACTGCCAGTGCTTTTCCGGAATATCAACCGCATCCTTAGGGAAGAATTTCACTGTGATGCCGTCCTAATTTCGATTTATGACCCCGAACGTGAGGAGTTCGTCTGTAACTTCCCCGATACCGTGTTAGGAGACAAGACCATAAAGCTGCACTTAGGTGAAGGGATTGCCGGGAAAGTCGGTAAGAAGCAAACTCCTCTGCTGTTGAACGACCTGAGGGGATATGCCAGTTCAAGGGCCCTTTATCGTTCGCTCGGCGTTGGATGTAAACGAGTCCTTGCCAGTCCTCTGATTCGCCGCGGCAATTTACTGGGGGTGGTGGAGCTTCTCTATGGAGAGGGTTCCGAGCCGAATAAGGAGGAAGACTTATCTTATCTGGCGATCTTGTGCTACCAAGTCGCTATGGGGCTGAACTATTTCAAGCTCTCCGAACAGGCCGAACGTTCCAGCCTGGAAGAAGAGAAACTGTCGGAGGTAGCACAAAGGATCAGTGTTTCACTGGACCTCGATGAACTGCTGAACCTTATTATTGATGCCTTGCGGGCATTGGTTCCTTACGATGCGGCAGGGATTTTCCTGGTCGACAGGCAGACTCAGGATATTCAGAGGATGGTAGTTTTCGGGTACGCCAACGACCTCGATCAGGCTGTTCTGCTGAATATTGGCCGAAACGCCAACCAGTTGATGCGGGAAACCCGCAATGCGGTAGTCCTGCGCGACCTCTCCCAATATCCCGTCTATCAGAATGTACTTGGGATGACCCGATCGGTGATGATTGCCCCGATTGTGGTTAACAAGAGAGGAATTGGAGTTTTCACCTTGGACAGTAGTGAGGCTGATGCATACACACTCCAAGACCTTGCCCTGTTCCAGAAGTTTGCCAACCAGGCAGCCTTGTCAATCGAAAAGGCACAGCTTCACCAGGCTTTGATGGAGAAAAACAAGCTGGAGCGCGAACTGAGCATAGCCCGTGAAATCCAACGCAGTTTTCTGCCGCCTAGAGAACCCAGCATCAAGGGATATGAAGTCTCAGGGCTAAACCTGCCTTCCAGACTTGTCAGCGGAGACTATTATGACTACATCAAGATTGTTGAGGGACAGTGGGGCCTGGTGATTGGCGATGTCTCAGGAAAGGGGATTCCAGCTTCATTGATCATGGCCAGCTTTCGCGCCAGTTTGCTGGCCGAGATTCGCAACAACTATGCCATCAGCACAATCATGGCTAAAGTTAATCGGCTTCTATGGGAGAGCACTGACAGCAATCAATTTGTTACTGCATTCTACGGAGTCTTAGACGAGCAAAAGCGAATTCTCACCTACTGCAATGCCGGGCACAATCCGGTTCTTCTGATCCATGCGGATAATTCTTGGGAGAAACTGGAGACAGGAGGCCTAATCCTGGGCGCCTTTGAAAATTCCACTTACCAGGAGAGCTTCATCCGAGTTGGACCCGGAGAAATTTTGCTTCTCTACACGGATGGAGTGACGGAGATCTTTAATGACGCGGGTGAGGAATTCGGGACGGAGCGGCTCGTGGATTTGGTGAAAAGTTATAGGCCTCTGGATGCCAGAGCACTGACCCTGGTACTTCAGGAGCAAGTGCTCGATTTTGCCGCCGATCAGACGATCCAGGATGATTTCACCTTGGTGGTAGTGAAGGCAAGGGAATAGACTAAATAATTAGCCCGCAGTTCTCGCCATACAGACCTAAAGCGGCCATTGACAGAACGCCAATCCTGCTTTCTCGACATTCAATCTTTCCATAGCAAAAGAGACGACGCGGTGAAACTATTGAATCGAGTTGTCCACTCGGGCCACCGGTCCATGTCGATCTGTGTCCGAGGGCGAAAAATGGGGTCGAGCAATTCCCTCTGCGCCTCAGCGTCACCGCGGTTCATTTTCGCTTGCCGTTACACCCCTTCCTTACCGAGCAAGACAATCGGGATCGTTTTCAGGATGATTTTGAGGTCTAGGAGGAGAGACCAGTTGTCGATATAGAGTAAGTCCATTCTCATCCACTCATCGAAATCAACCAGATTACGTCCACTGACTTGCCACAAGCAGG
>DATKMG010000742.1:0-5772 GCA_035541995.1 Terriglobia bacterium | reverse complement strand
ATATTCACCACCGTCCTGTTCGGGCTTGTTCCATCTCTTCACTTCACAAGAGCGGACCTAAGCGAGGCCCTGAAATCCTTGCCCAAAGGCCTATCACGCGACCGAGGCGGGTCTCCCATAACTCGGTATCTCGTTGCCTTGGAATTGGCCATTGCGTTCATTCTTCTGACCGGTACCGGATTGCTGGTGCGGAGTTTTGTCGGACTTCTCTCGGAAGACCGTGGTTACACCGTGGACCACCTGTTGACGGCCAGACTCCCGATTCCTAGCGGTATTTCTGTCACACCATCCCGACGCAAACAGGTATTTCATGAACTCATCGACAGATTGGAAAGAATGCCCAATGTCGTATCGGTAGGTATCGCCACCAGTTTGCCGCTGGGTGGCCTCAATGCCAAAATGACCTTGCAAAGACCGGGGCAGCCTCTAGACCCGGAGAACCTACCGTGGGTGGGCATAAATTGTGTCAATCCGGATTATTTCAGGTCAATGGGGATTCATTTGGTGAAGGGCCGCGGATTTGATTCGAGCGATGACGAAAATGGAATGCGCGTGGCGGTCATTAATGAAACGCTCCAGCGTCAATTCTGGCCTGGTCGAGATGTGATTGGCCAGGAAATTATGGAGGGTATACGGATTGTGGGAGTCGTGAACGACATTCGTCAGGAGGCGCTGGACACCAGGCAAGGTCCTACCTTCTACCTGCCATTTGAGCAACGCGATGGGCTGGCGGCTGCGCCCAATTTCCTGTTGGTTCGTACCAAAGGAGATCCAAGAGGTTTCATTCCAACTCTCAGAACGTTGGTCGGGTCCGTCGATCATCTGCAACCCCTGGTTGACATTCGAACCATGGAGGAGGTATTGAGCAGGTCTGTCACGCAGCGGCGCCTGCTCACTGCGCTGATGACGGGCTTTGCTGCGTTAGCAGTAGCCCTTTCTATGGTCGGCATTTATGGTGTGCTTTCTTATGTGGTCAACAATCGTAGGAAGGAAATCGGAATAAGGGTGTGCTTGGGCGCTCGGCAGAGGGAGGTATTGATTCTTCTAACCAGACAGGTGTCGAGTTCGATAGTTGCTGGATTGTTAGGCGGACTCACAGTCTCGTTATTGGTTGCGGGGGTACTGTCCAGATGGCTGTTTGCTGTTCGTCCGAATGATCCCATGACGCTACTCATTGCTGCAATCGTCACAGCCACCGTAGCTTTACTGGGTGGCATTGTGCCGGCGGTGCGTGCATTACATTTTGACCCGATGGAAGTTGTTCGGATGGAGTAACAACTAAGGGATAGATTATATGCGAATGCGAACAGCCACCATTTCAACGATCCTCGCCTTCGTCATGGTCGACGCGTTCTATGCCGAAACCAGACCGGATTTCTCGGGGAAGTGGGTATTGAATAAGGGAAAAAGCAAGCAAAGAGATCCGCGCCAGTTTAAACGCCAGACTCTGGAAGTATTACAGCACGATCCCGATTTGGAGGTTGACATTCGTGATGAGCAGCCGGATGGGCACGAGTTTCGAGCCTATTTGAACCTGAAAACCGACGGTACTCCGACAACGGCCATCCTCGGAAGTCCACAAAGAGCGCTGATACGTTGGAAGGGTAACCAGATGGTGATTCGCTGGAATCTAGACGCCTCGGCGCCAAGCTCTGGCGGCGGGTCAGGGGGACATGCTGCAACCCCACGGTTCACCTGGACTTGGACTCTCTCGCCTAATGGCGCCACGTTGGTTAATGAGATACATGTATATGGTGACGTCACCGGGGACATTCTTGAGCGGTGGGTCTTTGAGCGTGTGCGCAATAGGAGCCAACCGTGAGAGGTGAATTTTACACTCAATCCAGCTAGATAGTAGAATGGTGGACTGAGCGGAAATTGAGACCAGCAGGACGGTGGCCGAGTACCACCACTGCTGCACGAAATCAACCACCGCTCGAACGGGACAGACTAAGCCTGCAAGTGGTATGTCCGTAAGTCTTTATTTCACAATGAACCAAATTTCTCTCTCCTAGTCGGGTTTTGGTAAGGGGCCTGCTATGCTCAAACTGAAGGTTCGAAGTGGGTCCATTGCAGATTTGAATTTTGCCACGGTCGGGACTTAAGTTTCAGGGGCTACTATCGCGGCTATGACAGCTGGCCACTCACGTTAACATGACAAGGCAAGAGGGAGGCACATTATGCGCAAGCTGATTGTTGTTTTCGCGTCAGTGATGCTGACTGCCACTGGTTACGCTCAGGGCCATGGTGGATCCCACGGCGGATATGGCGGCGGACACTCAGCTGGGGGCGGCGGATTTAGCGGAGGGCGGGTCTCAGGCGGCCACTCATACTCCGCAGGGTTCGCGGGAGCCGGCCGGAGCTACGTCGGTGGTTATCACGGTGGATACTCATCCGGCGGACATTCATACTACCGGGGTCATGGCGGCGGCCATGGTTACTACGGCGGGGGGCATGGTTATTACAGTGGCCATGGTTACTATGGCGGTTATCACGGAGGCGGTTGGGGCCACTCTCATGGCGGTTGGTATGGAGGCTGGGGGCTGGGTTTTGGATTCGGTTGGTACAATCCTTGGTATTACGGGGGCGGCTACTACCCCTATCCTGGCTATTACGACTACGGGTACTACGCGGATCCTTATTATGGGTATTATCCATACCCCTATGGTCCTTACGGTTACTATGGTGGAGGCGTGGTCAGTTATTATCGCGGGGGCACCTATGGGCACGGTTATGCACGGGGACCTTACGTGTCACCTCGAGTGGCGGTCAGCGCTGGCCAATGGCACCACTTCGGTGGCCACTAGCGTTCGGTCCATTTCTTGAAGAGTCCCTTTCCTGGCTTGTCCGATAAGGATCGGATAATCGATCCAGGCAATTTTCCTCCACACGTTCCTTCAGGCTGGATGCGAATGTGAGACGCTCCTGCGATCGAATACTTCTCGTGAGTTGTCGTTTTCCGTTTTAGGGACAAAAATCAACCGACCTTGACTGCAGTGTAATCCCCACTTACGGTATATTTAAGAACTGTAGTGTTCAATAACGTCCAAAGCCGGGAGTATATATGCCGGTTCAATTGAACTCCGAGACAAACGAGCTCTTGGAAGGAATGGTCAATTTTGTTCGAATGGCTGAGAATGAACGTCGTATGCTGGCAGCTGAATTACATGACCAACTGCTGTGCGATTTAAGGGAAATCTCCATGATTGTGCGACGACTTCAGGTGGCAGCTTCGAACCTGTCGGTCCCAGGTTCATTCCAGGAAGACCTGGAAAGGATCATAGCCGGCCTCAGTGGTGCTGCGGATGGGGCACGCCAAGTGATGGAAGACCTGCACCCCTCCATTCTTGATTCATTTGGCATCTATGCCGCTCTCGAGGGGTGCTTGCGCCGTGGAGCACAGTTGTCAGATCCTCCGTTTTCCCCCCGGATGCAGCTTAAG
Organism: Terriglobia bacterium; assembly: GCA_035541995.1. Classification (GTDB taxonomy): domain Bacteria; phylum Acidobacteriota; class Terriglobia; order Versatilivoradales; family Versatilivoraceae; genus DATKMG01. The sequence goes on along the minus strand of DATKMG010000742.1, from coordinate 2,330 downwards.
ATTAAAGAAGATGAACTTCAATTGGGTGAAGAAGAGCTTCTAGCCTTGTATCGCATCATTCAGGAGGGAATCACCAATGTCAGCAAACATGCCAGGGCACAGAATGTTGAGCTGAGCTCATTCCGCCAGGAAGCCGCTCTGGTAGTTCGCCTGGCGGACGATGGAATTGGCCCTTCGGGGGTTTTGAGTAAACAGGCCGGTCGTGGGATTGCCAATATGCGATTTCGCGCTCAGCTGATCGGAGCCGACATCCAATGGCTCCCCAATACACCCTGCGGCACCATTGTCGAAATCAGGTTTCAGGGAAGCGGGATGAAAGTGTTTCAAGCCGCCCCAAACTCAGCCTCTCAGCATCGCCACGCGTCATTAAAGAGATAACAGCGACTTGAAAAACAAGGCCTCATCTTTACTCGCCCGTTCAAGTTACTGAACAAATCACAGTAGTGAACAAACAGGCCTTACTGAGGATTTTCAGCCGCATGGGCTAACACAAGAATCCGGCCGCAGCCGGGTTCTTGTGTTAGCTGCCAGGATCAGATTGCAGCCACTGACCCTGGTTGATCTCACCTAATTCTCCTAGGACGAACGACTTCTGTAGGATCCTTAGCGAGCCGCAACCTGAACTACCTCATGGGCTCTGTTGCCTGCCGTCGCTGTGTTCATGACTTCTTTTTCCCTTTTAGAAGCCGCCAGCTTGCAACCCAGCGTCCCGTCTTCCATCCAGACCTGGGAAAGGAAATACTGGTCTCCATATTTATTGAATACCAGTCGGGATTTACCGCTCGAGCCAGGGTTGTCTTCAAATTGGCCAGCCATCACGAAAGCCGTACCACTTCCATGGATACTTTTCACTTCGAGTATCCCACGACGGGAAACATATTCGTCTACCATGTAATTCCCGGCATCCAGATGGGCATTACCGACATCGAAAGCAAAGGGGATTTCCGCAGTTACCGACGCACCAGACTGCGCCAGATTTGGGCCCGCCAAAACAAGGATCGCCAATCCAAATAGGGAGAGCATTCTTACCATGCACTTACTCATAACCATCCTCCTTTATCTTGCGTTTGGTTCTTTTGAGAGTCCAACACTCTCAATTGACTTTTCTATGTTGAGATTGATTTTAAACAATGGAGAGAGCAAGGGTAGGTTGGATCTGGCAAATATGCTTGCGGGGATCGGCAGATCTTTTGCGGGATTCCACATTCGAAATTTTATAGTGGCATAAAGGAGATCAAATCAATTGACAGATAAGTAGTTGGATGGACATTGGGGGCGGAAGCCGCCTGGGATTCTTGTATGCCCCGGGCAACGCGTTTCCCGTTATCGACGCAACAAGTGAACCTCATATGGGGCAAGAATGAGTCGCTGATCGTTCACCTGCACCTTGATCTCGGCGTCCTTTTTATTGATGAGGAGAGTGTACGTTGCAGAGGCCAGGACCTCAACCTCAGCAGAGGAGGACGATGCCTTGTACAATTGGGTCCCCGGCCCGAAATAACTGTTAAATGTCTTGACGACTTGATAATGCGGACTTGGCTGGCCGCCATCAGCAGTCTTCGTGCTCGTGAAGAGATAGTTCCAATCCTGCAATTCGGCGTCCCAGAGCAGGACCATGGATCGAATGAGGGCAATGCGCTTGTCCAGTCTGTCCCAATTATAGACACCGGGCTTGGGTTCAGGGTTTTCAGCACCCCAGTCCATCAAGTGCTGATTCTGGTATCTCAAGCCGGATGAAAGCAGTGCTTTAGCTCGTACAGCGGCCTGAGGGTTGCCTTCTTCCCAATCCGGCTGAGTATGGGTAACGCCTATGCTGAACTGACTCGTACCGTCTGGGATCGAATAGTCGACGGTCGCGATAACGTCCTCAAGAGCATACAGACTGGGGCACATCAGGATAAAGAATGCCAGTTCAGTTACGACCGTGCGTACTCGCTGAGATAACACTCCGGCGCTTTTTGACATAAAAGGACCTCGGATTCATATGAATGAAACGCGCAAGCATCTTCCTACAATCTAAGAAATTGGCTTTCAATTCTTTTCGAGCACCAAAACCCAGTCTACCGGCGAGGACCCGTCGCATCACTACTCCAATCCGGCGGCCCACCGATCCAGTCGGTGGTCATCAACCGATCCGGCATGTACTTCATGAGACCGCCCGCCACACTTTCAGCCTGCGGAGCAGGCACTGGAGATTGGACATTTGTGAAGCGGCAGGAGGCCGCTTCTTCCTTATTGAGCCCCGCTGGGGGCGGCAGACAGTAGCCCAGGGCGCCGTCAGCGGCAGGAGCCGCTGCGGCCGCCCTGGGTGGGCGTTCCCGCCGATTTAC
>DATKMG010000741.1:0-10627 GCA_035541995.1 Terriglobia bacterium | reverse complement strand
GAATCCTTTTTCAACGTCAAAACTTACTGGCACTTCCGGCAAGTTAAGACGGTGCCCTACCAGTGTATTCATGACTCAGATTTCCGAATCGATAAGAGACTCGAGTTGATCATCCCAAAACATTATCGCTCTCCACATTTTAAGTCAGAAATCGTTCTTAGAGCCCTACTATGGGTGCGCGAGCGCCAAAATGCTCTATTTCTTGTGCTAATCTGCGAGCTTTTTCGCGTTTTGATTCTTTTTACAATTTGCAGTCGCCAGGTCATCGGTTCAAGTCCGATCATCGGCTCCAATTCTCCAGGCACTTACAACCTCATCTTTTAGTTTAGGTCCGTTTAGTGACTCTTTTACTGGCTATTTGACATCAAATCCCTCCCGCCGTGGTCAGAGCTTCTTGTGGGTGCACGCTATTCAGTGACCGACCCTGCTTACTTCTTTTTTGCTTCAGAGGGATCAGGGATCAACGAGTCGACCGTCGGTGTAGAAACTCGCTGTGAGCCGTTGTTTCTGCACAAGCATGGTTGTCGACACTTGCGTGTCGGGTTGGGGACAATCTCAGTGAGGTTTTTTAAACGACGGGTAAGTCCCGACTAACTAGGCTGGCTCTATCCATGAGGACCCACCCTTGAACGGGCCTCATGATGGCAAACCCCACATAGCGCGTATCGGTATGCAGCCCGTAACTGGACCAACAAACCCTCGTGTTAAATTGTAGACCCTTTGGACTAGTGAGCTTCAACTCCTGGCCCCGAATTACATCTTTGTCAAGCACCAAGCAGCCTCCTAGGCTGCAGACGTTTAATGTTCTTGCCTCGGCACAAAAGCTGTACCCTCGGACATCGGTCCCGGAAACTACAAAAGGTATGCGAAGGTGGACTCTCTTCGCGGTTCGACGGCCAACATGATACTTGGGCTTTGGAGAGAACATGTTCACCTCTCCCATCTAAACACGAACCTAGCGGAAGGTCATATTTTACCCACTTTTTGAATGTGAGGCCCAATGAATTTGACAGAGTCTTCGATTCAAAATGACCACTCCATTTCAGGAAGGACCTCCCTGGCCAGCTACTCATGAAACCATCTTGTCGTCATGTTAGGTAGATTCTTTAGGTTCTTGAGACCCATCCCCACCAAGACAGTCCATTGTTGTTGATGTATATTGGCATCCCTTGTTACCAGGACTGCATTTTCGGGTGGATGGTCTGCTGTGAGGATTCGTGCAAATGGATTCCCTAAACACTTGCAAGGATAGGCAGGCTGTCTCCAATGGCACCTTCTGCTGAAAGGCAATCTCCAGGAGGTCGAATACGAGAGCCTTGGAATCCTTCGCTTTATGATGGTTAACGGTGACCCCTGAGAGACCGGCAGACACAAATTCCGGGCCTGTCGGGCATTTTGACTGATTTTCGGAAACTCTCCCTTCCGAATAGTGTCTATTAGTCCACTTCGGTCCTCCTCCTGGCTGGAATCATCCTGCCGCAAGCCTTCCCGTATACTTCCTAACCCCTTTATATTTTAGTGCTTACTCAATGCAATAATTCTGGAATTCGTCTGAGTCTACTCGGCACAATCCTTGCTTCATTGTCCATTCAGGAAGCTGATTTTTGCCTTGCCCCATTAGACGGTCAGGGAGAATCACTGGAGAGAGTTTCTTGACGACAAGCCAGAGGGGAAGATCATGAGGACGAGAAGAAAGAACAGCAGGGGGTTCTCCCTCCTTGAATTGTTAGTCGTGGTTGGCATTATCATGATCATCACCGCCATAATCATCCCAAACCTTTTGAAGGCCCGCCTTGCTGCCAACGAAGGTTCAGCCACAGCATCGATGCGAACAATTGGAAGCGGAGAGTTGCTATACCGTTCCACTCAAGGAGTCTTTACGACATTGACAGGACTCTCCAACGACAATGTTATTGATGTTATTTTGGGTAGTGGGACCAAGAGCGGTTATAGGTTCGCCGCGACACCTGGGGCCCTTGCAGCGGCACATTTTACTGCCACGGCTGAGCCCCAAGCATCAACTGGGCTTGCCGTTTCGGGGAATCGAACCTACTGGATTGATGAAACACAGGTAATTCGGTACAACATCGGGGCAGCAGCTACGTCCGATTCTGCCCCGGTTCCTGACTAGTGATCTCCCCGCAAGCCTGTGCACAGAGCCAGCCTCAATACCGACCGGTCTATCCTGATTTTACATTGCGTACCCCCCCAAAACTGACTTTCCATTCCCGAAATTCCAGCTAATACCAGCTTCGTATAGAGGGTCTTACTTGTTCCTTTCTTGGTTCAGGGGTTCAAACTGCGCCGGTTCTTGATTTCCGCCAGAAGACGGTCTATCCGGTCTTCCTTTTCCAGGGCTGCCATCTTGTCGTCCAGATCATCTCCCACCAGCTCAGCCTTTGCAAGACTGACAGCTTCAGAGTATGCGACTTTGCTTTTCAAGCGCTCAAAGGCCGCCGCTTTGGATCCGACGCCAATCGCAATCCGAGCGTCAGTGGCTTTGCCCATCGCCCGGGCGCGACGGTGACGGGCAGTCAGCATTTCTCGCTTGGACTGTGCTTCAAGGAGCTTCTGTTCCAGCTTTCCCAATGCGGCTTTCAAATTTTCCGCTTGAACCTTTTGGTCGTCGACCTGTTCCAGGAAACTCTCGGCCAGTTGCCGGTAGCTCATGGACCGTCCCAGCGCGTCCCTAGCTAATTCGTCCTTTTGCTTGTCAACAGCAAGCTCGGCTTTGTGCATCCATTCTTGTGCTTTTTCTTCATTCTCTTTTTGCTTCTTCACCAAGAGGTGCTGGTCGGCCAGAGCAATTGCTACCTGCGTTTTGACCTGCAGGAGTTGGTTTTCCATGTCGAGGATGATTTGCTTAATCATTTTTTCTGGATCCTCGGCCTTATCAATTAAATCATTGAGATTGGCCCTGATCAGTGTTGCAACTCGCTCTAACAAAGCCATGGGAGTACTCCTTTCTTTCATGAAGAATCTTGCCGGCGGCTAAATGCAGCCTCCGGGTGCAACCGATGTCCAGACGAACTAGGGCCTGCACATCTTAGAGGGGTTCACTGTGTGGTCGAGGGATCAGGTGGATCAGTTTGCCTCGTGTCCGTATCTGTCGTCTTGCTGCCGGCTAGCCCACGAGGTGCCTTATCCCCCATCGCTCTGATCTTGGAGAACAGCTCTGACATTTGCATGCCGGACAGGGTTTCAAACAATGCCGGTATTTGGGCCGCCATTTTGGTCATATCGCCCGTAATTTTGTTCAGACCGGCAGAGTCGCCATTTCCAGTCGAGATCACCGTAATCTTGTCGACGTTACTCAAAGGAGAGGCCAGAGCCCGGACAACTTCCGGCAGGCCGTTAATCAATTTATCGACCACAGCCGCCTGATTGTATTCCTGGTAGGCCTCAGCCTTGATGTTCATCGCCTTCGCTTCCGCTTCGCCTTTCTTGAAGATGATCTCTGCTTCAGCATTGCCCTGGGCCCGCGTAGCTGCTGCTCGCCCATCCGCTTCTGCGATGAGCCTTTGCTTCTCCGCGTTGGCTAGGGTCTCAATACGCTGACGCTCGATCTCAGCCTGCTTTAAGACAGTAGCAATCAGTTCTTTTTCGCGGCGCAGAATTTCTGCCTCTTGCACCTTGATCTCGTGCTCCTTTTCCACTTGTTGGACCTTAACCGCTTCGGCAATGACTTGCTGCTGCATGACGTTGCTTTGGATTTCGTAGGACTTGTCTGCCTGAGCCTGCTGTTTTTTCACTGTTTCCTGATATTGGGCCCTCTTGATGGCCAAATCGCGCTCCGCTTCCGCCTGCTTGGCTTGAGACAGGGTCTCCGCTAGAACCCGCTCCTGATCCGCCTGGGCTTTGGCAACTGCGGCTGCTCGCTGTGCATCAGCTCGCTTAATTGCCGTGTCTCGTTCTGCCTCGGCAGCCGCGACATCGGCATCCCGTTTGATCCTGGCCACGTCAGGTCGCCCCATGTTGGTGATGTACTCGTTCTTGTCTCGGACCTCTTTGATGGTGAACGAAATCACCTCCAGGCCCATCTTGTTCATATCTTCTGCACAGGTGGACCGCATCCGATCAGCCACCATCTCAGGCTGCTTCACGATTTCTTCCACTGTGAGCTGACCGATGATCCCTCGCAAGTGGCCTTCCATAACCAGGCGAATTAAGGATTCCCGTTCCTGGTCGGTCTTCGTCAAGAATTGCTCGGCGGCTGTCTGAACCGATTCAGGATCCGACTTGACCTTGATCTGAGCTACCGCTTCGACAGTCACAGCCACGCCCTGCTTGGTGTAAAGATCTTGTTTGGGTGCCACATCAAAGGACATAAGTTCCAGGGACAGATCTCGGCAGTTTTCAATCATTGGGAAAATCACGGTCCCATGGCCTTTCACAATACGAGTACCCCGAAACCCATAGACTACCAGGGCTTCATGAGGGCCTGCCTTTCTGTAAAGCCCGGCAAACACAGCCATCAACAAAAGGACTGTCAGGACCATTAATCCTGCAACAACTAATACTCCCATCGATACCGGCATAAAGCCTCCTTTGCTGCATAAAGGTAATTCATACCTCCTATCAATAAATCCACTACTTTACAGGTGACTGGCTGAACTCTTCCCAAGGACGAACGTAGGCGATTCCCTGCTCGTAACGGGTGACCACCACCTCGGTGCCTTTGTGGATAGCCGTCCCTTCCTCGCTGCGGGCACCGCATGTCTTACGTGTACCTTCTTGTGAAAAGATGATTTCCCCTGTTCCGCCGGCCCGGATTGAACTGCAGACATGTCCTAACACTCCGACCATTTCGTAATCAGCGGGGTCCAGACTCTGTTCATGACGTCCCAGGACTTTGGCCAGGAACCAAAAAACAATTGCGGCTCCGACCAAGCCGCTGACCAGCGCAAGACCTAGCGCCCAAGCAAACCACAAGCTCGAGTAAGCCGTCAGCAAGAACCCCACTCCCCCAAACCAGGCCAGAAAAGCAGCTAGTGAGCCGAAATTAAGGGGTGAAATATCAGCTCCATGGGCCCCGCCTGCATGAGTGCCTTGCGATGTCGGGTGAGGGACGGGTCCGTGAAAATGCCCTCCGTTCGGGACACCTCCGTGTGGCAAGAACGGCAAGTGCACATGGAGATTCCCTGCCAGAAGTCCTACTAGCGCCCAAATAAACCCTACCAGAAAACACAACAGATAGAGATTCGACCAGGTCATTGGGAATGCCTCCTTTCTGAAGAAAAGAGACTGAGTGATTTCGCCAGGCCTTCCAGGGTGTTGATGTTCCCGATGCTTTCTCCTCCCAGCCCCGCCACGACTGCGGTTAAGAATCCGAGATACATAGAGAAATGCCAGCCCGTCAGTCGCTGGATGTACCAACCTAATAATGTCCCGCCCATCCAACCAAAAATTACAAACATAAACCTTCTCTTCATGCCCACCTCCATCAAACACTCGACGGGTGAAGACCTAATGCTTTGACCTGCGTAAGGGTTCCAGGCTTCGCGGTCCGAGTACATCGAATAACCGGTCAGCCAGACCCGGCGTTTCCAGGATTGAGCGTAGCAACACCAGGCATTTGCGAGAGTCTCTGTGACCCGCAAGGCTCAACAGAGATTGGCTTAATTCGTGGTCCTTCCTAAACCGCTCCGCTCCATTGATGAGCCACAAGTCCAGACTGTCTTCCTGGGCTCGTAGGTCCGAGACTAGTTCGGAGTGGTATCCTTCCGGATCGTCGACCAGGTAGCCCGGATGAACCTTGAAGAACTTGGCCAACAGCAGCCGAGTGGCATTGGTCAGGTGCGGTCTGGATCCACTTTCAATTTGGGACAGATAGGACTGGCTGATGCTCTTGCCCCATTCCTTCTTCAGAGTCCGGACCACTTCCTGTTGGGTCATTTCCCGGTTGAGGCCTCGCAGCGCCCCTTCCACTTCCCGCAAATACCGAACTTTCTCACCCAGCTTCACGTCGTCACCTCCCCTGTCTCCAAGCACCCAATTGCAATTAGCAATTACGTTATTGCATTTTGCAATATTTGTCAAGCAAAAAATGCGACCCGCCTGCCCGGAACCCAAAAAGACATCGACACCTCTTGAGTCCATGTTCCCTCCCCTTCTTTCCAAACCCTCCGATTTCGTGATACTTTGTTGAACTTAACTCGACGGGCCCTGCTCTTTCCGCGCGGTTGACTCGGGGTCCAAGGTCATTAATCTAAACCAAGCAAGTGACCAAAAGCGCCCCTGTTTTCATATCGTTCGAAGGAATTGACGGATGCGGTAAGACCACGCAAATCCACCTTCTGGAGAGGTCTCTTCGGATGCGGCGCATTCCTGTGGTGGTCGCACGGGAACCGGGGGGGACTCCGCTAGGAGAATCGATCAGGCGGATCCTTCTGGACTCGTCTACCACGCACCTCGAACCCATCAGCGAATTGTTGCTCTACTATGCTTCGCGCCATCAGAATCTGACGGAGACCATCCTGCCAGCATTGGAGAATGGGAACTGGGTCCTGTGTGACCGCTATGCCGACGCTAGCATGGCTTACCAGGGCTATGGTCGTGGAATTGACCTCATGACTATAGAGGCATTGAACCGAATATCCATTAATTGTAGAATGCCTGACCTCACGATTCTCATCGACGTTGACCCCGGTCTCTCACTCGCACGCGCCAGGGACAGGAACAGTCACAGGAAAGTGGACGAAGGACGCTTCGAGAAAGAACCCTTGGAGTTCTACAATCGTGTGCGTCAAGGGTACATGAAAATGGCCCAAAAGGAGTCCAGCAGATTTCGAATCGTAGACGGAAATCAATCCATTGACCAGGTCCATCAAGAAATTTTGCGTATCATGGATCCACTGACGGAAGGCTACCGTGCCGTTTAAGGAATTCATAGGTAACCTTTCTATTGTTCAAACACTGCGGCATCAGCTCAGAGTGGACCGGCTCCCGCATGCCTTGCTGTTCGCTGGCCCTGCCGGGGTCGGCAAGAAGACTCTGGCGCTTGATCTCGCCAAGGCCCTTAACTGTTTGGTCACTGACTTCGATTTCTGCGACCATTGTTCCAGCTGTCGAAAGATCAATGACAACTCACATCCCGACGTGCGGACCTATGCCCCCGAAGGGCAGTTCCTCAAGATCGATCAAATGCGGGAGTTCAGCCGGGAGGTGTTCTATCGACCTTTCGAGGGCAAGGCACGGGTCTTTGTCCTTGAACAGACCGAAAGACTCACATTGGAGGCTGCCAACTCCATCCTAAAGACCATCGAAGAGCCACCTGAGACCTCTATGATCGTGATGGTTTCTGAGAAGCCCAATGACCTGTTGTTGACAATTCGGTCACGGGCACAACTCTACCAGTTTGCCCCGCTTTCAGCGGATGCGATTGCGGGTTGGTTGGCGGGTAGAAGAAATCTCAGCCCTCAAGACTCGGCCCTGCTGGCGAGCGTATCCGGGGGGGCTCTGGGGAAAGCCCTCGAGATCGACATCGAGGAATACAAACGAATCCGAGACGAGTTGACGGGATTGCTGGAATCGTGTGCAATCGAATTCGCGTATCATAAAGTTGCTGGAGTTGTTGAGAAGATAACATCCAGGAAGGAAAGCGAGAAAGCCCAATTCGGGCTTCGGCTGGAAGTCCTCTGGGGACTGCTTCAAGACTTGCTCCATTTGGGTATAGACAAAACTGTCACAATCCGCAACGGCGACATCAAAGACCGCTTGGGTGACTTAAGTAGGCGATTGTCCTTTTCTCAGGTACTTTTCGCCTCTGAGCTACTCGACAAGATTGAGTTGGGTGTAAAGCGTAACCTAAATAGAAGCTTATTGATGGATCGGATGGTATTTGGGTTAGGTGGATTCTTAACGAATGAATAAGGTTCCAGGTGGATTGGAATCGGCCGGTCCTCCTCGTAACCCGATTTCCTTACGTTTCTAAATCCTATGGTACGCACAAGTTTGTCCTTGAGACCTGTGCTGAAATGTGTTACGGTGCACTCAATTGATGCGTTGAGAATGAACGAGGGCATCTCTGTCGGTCTGGCGAAATTCCAGTACCATTGCCATCTCAGTTACCTAGAACCCCGGTGACCGGGGAATGTTTAGCAACTTTAAGATACTTGAGGGTTTTGTTTTTGCGCCTGCTCCTCCTGCCCCTTTTGGAGGGAAACCAGCGGGTTGACCATTGACCTGACTGAAGTAGGTAAACGTCGTGGAGCAAAGTAACACAAGAGGACCTAACAACAACAGAAGGCCTGAGGAGGAGTTTCTCGTGAACCGAAAGCTTATCCGTCCATCGCTGGCGGAGATTAAAGACAAAATGACTGTGCGTACTCAAAAGAAAAAGGCGGCACCACAAGAGCAGACCAATGCTGAGAGCTTTTACTATCTCAAGCAGATGCAGAACAAGACACAGATGGTAGTAGTCATGCTGGATGGACAGGAGCTTCACGGAATTATTGAATGGTACGACAAGAACTGCATCAAAGTAAACCGCGACGCGGACCCTAATCTTCTGGTTTTTAAGCATGCAATCCGCTTTATGTACAAGGAGCACGAAGACAAGAGCAGCGATGAGTGAACCCGCTAGGTGTAACTTATTGAAACTCACTGTGCCGACTAGGGAAAAGGCAGACGCGATAGAAGAACAACCGCTCCAGATTAGTCCTCGCTGAACAGACCTGCCTCGTGATCATTAACTGTCCCGAATTGGCAACTTTTGGGCACACTGATTCAGCCGGCCGACAGGACCTGCCGATCCTTCGAAACGGATCCCGTTGGCTCTTTGCAGTCCTGATCCTTAGCAGTTGCTCTATAAAGGAAAGGACTCCCGACACTCCTCCACCCATCCATGCTTTCGTCTCCAATCTGGGCAGCAACACGGTCTCTGTAATTGATCTGAATTCCCTTCGGAAGGTCAAGACCATCCCAGTTGAGAAGTGTCCAGTTAAGATTGCTGCCTTTCGAAATAGCCACCGCCTTCTTGTCGCGAATGCTGGATCCGGCTCGATCACGGTTATCGACTCCAGTGACCTCACAGTCATCAAGACCATACCTGTAGGCAGAGCACCACTGGACATTGCGATTACTTCCGACGACCATTTTGCCTATATAGCCTGTTACGAGTCTAATCAAATCTCGGTGATCGACTGCACTGCGTTAAGAGCGATTAAGAGTTTTCCAACACTCGCGGGCCCCAATGTCGTGAAGCTAGCGTCCAAAGACAAGCGTCTCTGGGTCAGTCAGTTTGTGGATGGTTCTCTTGGAATCATTGACCTTGATGGCGATGCCCAGTTCGAGCAGGTTCCCCATCTGGAGTCTCCGATGGACATGATCCCGCTCCCGGATGGATCCAAGATGTTCGTTAGCAATTCAGGCAGCGAAAGGGTCACCGTGTTGGATGAACACACCTTGGAGAAAGTGGGAGAAATCACCTTGGGAAAGACTCCCATGCATATGGTGCTCAAGCCTGACGGGGGGGAGATTTATGTGACCAACTTCGATAGCGAGAGTGTCGATATAATCAATACGGTTACTAACACTCAGAATGGACGCTTCCCTGCCGGGCGAAATCCGACTTGTGGTGTCATCTCACATGACGCCTCGCGTTTGTATGTCACCAACTTTGGCTCAAATAGCGTCTCTGTTTTGGAGCCTTCGACTCGCCAGGTTTTGGCTTCAATTCCGGTGGGAGTCCATCCCGAACATCTCCGTTTATCACCTGATGAACGCTACCTGTTCGTGCTAAATTCGGGATCTGACGATGTTACGGTACTGCGCACGGACTTTTTGAGGTCTGGGAATGCACTGTTGACTGTAATTCAAACGGGTACCCGGCCTTCGTCAATTGACATAAAGTAACGAAATTCGCAGCATTGATTTTCTATTCGACCGTTTCGCACCGGAACCGCGACGCGGGATAGCTCTGAATCGAGTGTTCAACAACTTCTAGTCGGGAATCCAAGAAAAGCCCTGGCTGTGAAAATCCAATCACGGGACAAACAAATATGAACGAATCACTTCGACCCTTGAAGGCCTATAAAGATCCAGAATTCATCAACTCCTCGGCGGCCCGTTCTGTGCGGCTTCTTTCTGAGTATCTGAGCCCCTATCGCCGATTCCGCCAGGAAAAGGTTCGCGACACCATTGTATTCTTCGGCTCCGCACATGCCATTCCCAGGCAAAGAGCCGAGAAGGCATACCAGGAGACGATTGATGCCCAGCAGAGATCACCAAGCCAAGTTGGTCCAGGACTAGTTGAAGCTGCTCGGGTCCAATTGGGGCTTAGCCGATATTATGATGATGCCGTCGAACTCTCCCGGCTTTTAACTTCCTGGTCTTTGTCGATCGCCAGGAATTCTCATCATTTTGTTGTCTGTTCGGGGGGAGGACCGGGAATCATGGAAGCCGCCAACCTCGGGGCCCATCTGGCTGGAGGCAATTCCGTCGGGCTCAATATTAGTCTTCCCTTGGAACAGTTGCCAAATCCCTACATCACCCCAAGCTTGAACTTCGATTTCCACTATTTCTTTATGCGGAAGTATTGGTTTGTGTATCTGGCTAAAGCACTTATCGTGTTTCCGGGAGGATTCGGGACGATGGATGAGCTTTGGGAAGTACTGACTCTAATCCA
>DATKMG010000740.1:0-5531 GCA_035541995.1 Terriglobia bacterium | reverse complement strand
CGTTGACGGCGCATAAAGATGATGCCGATCGAAACAATCACGAAAGCCATCAGGGTCCCGATGCTGACCAGTTCGCCCAAAATGCGAATCGGGGTGAAACCAGATGCGAGGGCGACAGCGATGCCGGTAATAATTGTCGTAACGTGAGGTGTTCGAAAGCGAGGGTGAACCTTCTTGGCCCAGGGAGGAAGCAGACCATCCTTGGCCATGGAGTAGAAGACCCGGGGCTGCCCGAGCATCATCACCACCATAACGGAACTCAAGCCTGCCAGGGCTCCCAGCTTCACCAGAATCGGCATGATGTTCATCAGCCCGTACCAAAGGCTTCCCTGGGCCTGAACCTTTGCGGCGTCAATTGCGACTGCCATGGGTGCCGCGACTCCCAACTCCTTGTAAGGGACGAGCCCCACCATGACTCCGGAAACCAGCACGTAGAGGACTGTGCAAATGGTCAGGGATCCCAAAATCCCGATGGGCATGTCGCGCTGCGGATTCTTGGCTTCCTGAGCTGCCGTGGAGACGGCGTCAAACCCGATATAGGCGAAAAAGATCACGGCAGCTCCGCGGAAGATTCCGCTCCAGCCGTATTCCCCGAATACGCCAGTATTCGGAGGAATGAACGGGTGCCAATTGGCGGAGTTGACGAACACCCCCCCGGCCCCGATGACGGCAATCACCACTGCCACCTTCAAGAAGACGATAACTGAATTCACATTGGCGGATTCCTTAATGCCGATCACCAGCAGGATGGTGACCGCAGCAGTGATCAGGACGGCCGGCAGATTGAACACCGCCGTGGCCGTCTGACCGCTGTCCATGATCATCTTCGTACCTGGCGCCGCACTAAGACTGGGCGGTAACGAGACTCCGACATCGTGCAGGATACTTACCAGGTATCCCGACCATCCCACAGCCACTGTAGCCGCGCCCAGGGCATACTCCAGGATCAAGTCCCAGCCTATGACCCAAGCAACGAACTCTCCCAAGGTGGCGTACCCGTACGTATAAGCGGACCCGGCAATTGGAACCGTAGAGGCAAACTCCGAATAGCACAAACCTGCCAGGGCGCTGGCAAGGCCGGCGACCATCATTGAAATCACAATGGCTGGTCCTGCATGGGCTGCGGCGGACTGCCCTGTCAAAACGAAAATGCCAGTCCCGATAATGGCTCCTATCCCCAGCGTGATAAGGTTGATGGGGCCGAGGACCCGCTTGAGAGTGTGTTCACCCGTGGCGGCAACCTCAGTTTCTATTTGCTCAATACTTTTGGTTGCAAAAAGTGACATTTCCGCACCTCAAATGGCGTACTTTCTCTTCCAGTAGAAGTACGCAGGTAAACCGATGGCAATGATGGCGAATCCAGGCCAGGAGTTGCTGGGATCTCCGATCAGATTGGATGCCAGGACGGCAGCGGCCATCATAACATACAACCACGGCAGAAAGGGATAGCCGATCGCCTTGTAGGGTCTGGAGAGGTTTGGCTGCGTCTTTCGGAGCCGGATGAGCCCATAGACTGTCAGGATATAGAAGAGCAGCGCCGCTGAGATCACGTAGGTCAGCAATTGGCTATAAGTCCCACTCAGGGTTAGCAAGGAGGCCCAGAAAGCTTGAACCCCTAGCGATTTCACCGGGGTGTGATAACGGGGATGGATCTTTGCAACAGTCTTGAAGAATAAATGATCCCTTGCCATCGCGTAATACACCCTGGGACCGGAAAGAATGAGTCCATTCAGACAACCAAAGGTTGAGATAAGAATGGCAAACGATATCAGGGCGTTTCCAGTTGATCCCAGGATAGTTCTTGCCACTGAAGCGGCAATCTTATCGGTCTGGGAGATTTGAGGGATGGGCAAAACGTGAAGGTAGGCAACGTTGCAAAGCACGTAAAGCAGGGTGACCAAGCCAGTGCCGAGGAATAGTGCCAGGGGGAGATTCCTCTGAGGATTGCGTACCTCGCCTCCCGTAAAGGTCAGATTGTTCCAGGCATCCGAAGCGAACAGGGCCCCTATCATTGCAACTCCGATCAAGAGCCCATATTCCCAAACCAACGAACCGCTTCCCAGTAACGGTGCAGAATTCCTTTGGTACTGTTGCACAATCAAATGGACCCCCGCCTGATCGGGCAGAAATGGTCTGAAATGATTCCATGAACCTCCGGTATAAGCGATGCCCGCTCCCACCAATAGCACGAGCGCCAGGACTTTCAAGGCAGTGAACGCATTTTGAACATTGGCACCTACCCGGATCCCGAAACAATTGACCAGGGACAGCAACCCTATGACGGCGACTCCGACTAATTGCTTCAGATCAAAGGCCTGGTGTCGGCCAAGCAATTCAATGGCGAAGAGTTGCCGGGAGAGAGGAAGGAAAACATCCAAGTATCGGGCAAAAGCCACTGCCACCGCCGCAATTGTCCCTGACTGAATCACCAGAAAAAGAGTCCAGCCGTAGAGGAAACCGCACATGGGTCCGTACGCTTCTCTCAAAAAGACATACTGTCCCCCCGCATGCGGCAAGGCAGCTGAGAGTTCTCCATAGCTCAAAGCTGCCAACACAGTCATGACACCGCTCAGCAACCAGATTAAGAGCAAGAGGCCGGGTGATGCTACGACTCGGGCAATCTCAGCAGAAACGATGAAGATTCCCGACCCGATCATGGAACCCACGATCAGCATCACGGCATCCAGCAGGCCCAGGCCTTTAACCAGTTCCGTACTCGATTCCCGCGTAGGTCCCCCTTGTCCTGTTGTCCTTCCCTGCCTGAGCCGCGGCAGCAACATGCTGTACCCGGACCCGAATCATCGAGAGAATTTGCGTCATGCTAACAGTTCTTACCGTTCAGGAAAAGTTTTTGTCTTGAAAATCGGAGAAGGCTTGCGTATCCTCTTTCTTGCCATGGAGAAAGCTGTTGCATGCACGGCGGGGGGAACAGACCCTGACGGGCGCTCACCTGCACTCCCACTTTGTCAGGTCCTTCCAGGTTGACGATGAGGTTGTGGTGATTCCCGGATCGAGAACTGTGATAACCAAGGTGCCAGGCATTGAGGACCAATTGTTCTGTGAAAGTTGCAGACAAAAGCAAGGACTCCACGTTATTCCAGGTTGATGGCGTGCTGTTGCCAGACAGTCCGCTCCCCTTGGCCTTTCACTTTGCTCGAAATGCGCAGGCCTTTAGCGAGCGAGTCTATCGCTTGGCGGGGGTGGGCCTTGCTGCATTCCTGCGACCTATTCTCTCCTTGGCCAGTCGACGGCTGGCAACTCGCCTTCTCTACATCCCTCTTCGGGGAATGAGTCGCGACCGGCTCGACCTTCTCGGGGAAGAGTACTTTCAATATGTGCTTCGTCCCCTCATTGATCCACTCGGTGCCGGGCAAATACAAGCCTGTTTGGAATCGCGACGGCATGTTGTACTGGTGAGTCAACAGCTAGACCATGTCATTCGTCCTCTGACTTGCTTTCTAAGAGTGGAAAGCCTGCTGACCAACCGCTTGGAGTATCGAGATGATCTGGCAACTGGACGATTGCTCGATCCCGTCATCCCACCACTGAAACCGCCCAAGACCTCTTCCCCAAGGGGACAGATCTCCCGCGAAGAGCCTTCCAATATTCGCGGCCTGTTGGATTGGGAATGGCTGAAGACTTGCTTGGTACTAGATGCCGGGCGGCTCAATCCCGACGGTTACGTCGTATCAACCTCTCGTCCACTGCGAACTCGGCGATATCCGGTAGTCGACTTTCGTAAGCAGCGAGCGCAGTTGCAACCTTTCTCCGTGCGACAGGCCTTTTCCGGCAAACAACTCCTGCTGGTGGGGTCCACGGGGTTCATCGGCAAGGTCTGGTTAGCCATTCTGCTCCAGGATTTGAGCGAGATTCGTAAAATCTACTTGCTAATACGGAGACAGGGGGCTCGATCGGCGATTCAGCGCTTTGAAAAAATAGTTGCGGAGTCACCAGTCTTTAAGATCCTCCATGAACGTCATGGTGAAAGGTTGGGGGATTATCTGGGAGAAAGGCTGGAAATCCTTGAAGGTGACGTCGGAGAACCTCAACTGGGGCTGGACGACAAGACCGCCGAGCCGCTCTATGCCAACCTTGATCTGATCGTGAACTCGGCCGGACTAACCGATTTCAACCCGGACCTGCGCTTGGCGCTCAGCACTAATGTCGAAAGTGTGCAGAATCTAACGGAGTTCTTACGCAAGTCCGACCATGCTGGCCTCGTTCATGTTTCTACCTGTTTCGTCAATGGGCGGACCGAGGGTCGGGTTCCGGAAGAACTGACCCCCAACTACACGCCCAGGGGCGATTCGAGGTTTGACATCATTGATGAATGGAATTACCTGCATGAAGCGATCGATCGTTTGACTCGCGAGGCCGAAAGCCCGGAAATGAGCGCACAATTCAAGCAGGAATCTATGGCTCGACACCGGCAGGGGGATGATCCAGTTGCAGACGAGAGGAGTGTTCAGGGTCTGATTCGCAAAGTCCGGACGCGTTGGCTACGGGACCAACTAATCGAGCTCGGCATTGAACGGGCCCGGCGCTGGGGGTGGCCCAACATTTACACTTACACCAAGAGTCTGGGTGAGTCGCTGCTGCAACTGAAGGGCCGTGATCTGCCCATTGCCGTGGTCCGCCCCTCGATCGTGGAATCTTCCATCAGCCAACCCTTTCGAGGCTGGAACGAGGGGGTTAACACCACTGCTCCTTTGTCTTACTTGTTGGGCACTTATTTTCGGCAACTCCCCTCGAATAAGCGCAAACGTCTGGACGTGATTCCAGTCGATTATGTTTGCCGCGGCTTGACCTTGGTGTCCGCCGCCGTCCTGCGACGATGTCACAATCGTGTCTACCAATTGGCCACTTCCGCTAATAATCCTGCCGATATGCGCAGGGCTATCGAACTGACCTGTTTGGCCCACCGGAAACACTACCGCTCTCTGGAAGGACTGGAACATTGGCTGCGAGCACGCTGCGATACAATTCCCGTCTCAAAAACCCGCTACGAAAGTGTCTCGCTGCCCCGGTTCCAGGCTCTGCTGGAAGGCCTTCGACGGATGCTGACATTCCTTCCCCCTGTCGAGGAAGCCGTGGCTCGCAAGCGGCGCGTTATCGACCGATATCAAAAAGTCATTGAGCTTTACAAACCGTTCATCCTCGATAATGAGTTTTTCTTTGCCGCTGACAACATCAAAGTGCTATCCCATGCCATACCCGATAACGAAGTGACAACGTTCGGTTACGACACCGATACGATCGACTGGTACGATTACTGGATAAACCTGCATGTCCCCGCCCTGCGTCGCTGGACGTATCCCTTAATTGAAGGCCGCCGTCCCGAGGCCGGATTGCTTCCTCGCAACTTCAAGATGCCGGTGCAACCCAAGAAGTCGTCGAATCTGCAGACTCTTCTTCAAGAATTCAAGCCCGGCCGCGATGTTGCGTCGAACGATGCGACGGAGATCCCTCAGCCTGCGCAGCCCTCCGGGGATTGAAAAACGCTTATGGCCATTCTCATTACAGGTTCAACC
>DATKMG010000739.1:0-2661 GCA_035541995.1 Terriglobia bacterium | reverse complement strand
CACGATTACGCACAGCACCAGGAAACCCGCCATCAGGGGTTCAAAATGGCTCAGCGGCTTGCCTTCGAACACCATCGCGTTAGCGACGCCGCCGGCAAATGAGCAGCCGAGAGCGCAGAGTAGGATCCCGAAATGTTTTTGAGTCATGGCGAGAAAGTTCAGGCCCGCGGCGCGGTCCGGATGCGTAGGCAGAAGGGTGAGATGCAACTCACTGATTTTCCATAATAGGACCGCCCAGAGGAGAAAACGAAACAACCAACGGTAGGCGATGTAGCGGATTATCGGGGTACTAACAACTGCATACCACCACCCAGCTGCCGACACGCCCTTCGCGGTGGTGTGCCAGTTCGTCACCAGACCGGTGACCCACTCGCGCTGGAAAAGAAACACCGGGAATAACGCCAACACGAGCAGAATAACTTCCGGAATCCAGGAATCTCGAACCCGCTGCACTCTTCGTAAGATGCTCTCGAACTCGGGCAATTCCTGATCCGGCACCAGGTGAGCTTCCACAAATTCCGAAACTGCCTGCCGAATTGCAGGATCGAGGACCAATTCTGCGAACAACAACAAGGGTAGTCCCAGCAGAAAGGCTCCATACATTCCGAAGTCATAAAGGAAGGGGATCTTTACCTGGTGTCCAAAGGCCAGCCCATCTCTGAGGGAAAAGAGCAGAAGCGGCACCCAAATTATCGCTATCAAGGCGCTGAACCTGCCAAGAATATTGGGCACAGTTTGCCGTACAAGGTGGAGGCGACACAGTAGATCGTAGACCGGCCCACCCACAACGATAGAAAAACTCTTCACTGCGGACTCAGCGACATTGTGAGCACTCTGATCCACCGAAGAACGAGAGGCTTCCACGTTCAGGCGATTCCGAGAGACTTGGGGATCTTCTGGCAAGGTTCCCATGAACCTTCCTCCTTTTAGAGACGAAGCCCATTGCAACAAAGAGACGTTAGGCTGCTGGTGAAAGCCGACACTCGCCCAAGTAGGGATTTTGGCGATATTGAAGGCAGTTGACTACTGGCCTGAACGACAGGGAATCTGATATTCCGCGGAGTTTAGAAAGAAGAGCCCAAATAATAGGCGACACTTGAGCATCGGGGCTCCTTCCGTGGTGCCCACTACGGCACTCTTGATTTATGGACTGCGTCGATCATTGGTTCGAGGTTTTGGGCGACTTGAGCTTCGATAAGGTGGGTACCCTTCGTGTTCATCGCCGTTTCGAACTGTTGACGGAACTGTTCCGCAGTCGTGGCTTGTGTTGCCGATACTCCATGACCTGCGGCGATCTTGAGCCAGTCGAGTGTCGGGTTGTCGAGGTCCTTCGCTGAGAGTTCATGCTGTTTCTAGGCGAAAGGTGGACTCGAAGGAACTGGATGAAGCGACAGGCAGGTTGCCGCTGCGTTCCGCGAGTTACTGGAACTGAAGGGTGATCGTTACTATTTTGAATGGCAGTTACAAAGAAGTCTTCTCAGTTGCCCCACAATCCTCGACCGGCGACTGTAAAGGTTCACCCATAGGCTTTTTATCCGTATTGGGCCATTTTCAAATTTCTAATACTTTTACCAGTTTTTCGATGGGATTCCGACTCATATCATTACATGCAAGGCACTAAGCTCAATTTCTTTACACCGTCAGGCGCGCACCCGCTTGATGAAGAGGCATTTTGTCCTGGTACCGCAGACAACTCGAACGTTTGCCTGACTGGCCGGCTAGTGAGCGCGTGTCTATTGCCAACGAATCGGGGAGGATTTCCCCAAAGCAATGAGCCTAATTACCATTATCTGGTCCATGAGTGCTTCGGCGTCCCTAATGCTGGCGTCGATTAACTTCATGGTCTGGTTCCAGAATCGCAAGCTTTGGGCGAATCTTTTCTTTTCCTTGTTGGCGACGGGAACGGCGGGCTGGACGATTTGTGAAATGTTGATGATGCACGCTGCGACCCCGGCAGAGTTTGTGTCCGTGTTGAAGTGGGGGCATGTAGCGGTTTGGTTGCTGATAGTGTCGCTCGTTGGGTTTGTGCGGCTCTACTTGAAGTCCGGGCGATCATGGCTCGCATGGACCGTCGCTGGGACGCGCACACTGCTACTGTTTCCGAATTTTCTGATCGGACAAAATCTCAATTTCCTTGAGATCACCCGTCTTGGGCACATGAGGATTTTGGGTGAATCGGTTGCGATTGCGGAAGGTATACCCAATCCCTGGATAGTCCTGGGCGAGATAAATCTAGTGCTCCTCATCATCTTTGTTGGAGACGCTGCAGTAATGACTTGGCGAAGGGGCGAGCGCCATCGTGCACTTACCATAGGCGGAAGTATCGTGTTCTTTGTTTTTGTTTCTGCCGGCGAGTCTCTTTTGGTGCATTGGAAAGTCATCGTCTTGCCCTATGTGGGGAGCATATTCTTCATGGGCTTGGTCTTAGCGATGGGCTATGAGCTGAGCAGTGACACGATCCGCGCTTCCGAACTCGGCCGCAAGTTGCAGGAGAGTGAAAAACGATTCCGCCTGATGGCAGACAGTGCTCCATCGCTGATCTGGATGTGTGACGATAAAGGCAAGGTCACGTATTTGAATGAACAGCGTCGTGCATTCACTGGCGAGGATCCCGAAGCTGGGTTCGGAGACTCCTGGAAACAATACGTTCATTCCGATGAC
>DATKMG010000738.1:0-3962 GCA_035541995.1 Terriglobia bacterium | reverse complement strand
CCTGTCTGGCAACCCATTGGCGGTAACTGCGGGAATCACCACTCTGAAAATCCTGAAGCGTCCCGGCACCTATGAATCGCTCGAGCGGCTTTCAGGCATGCTCAGCGATGGCATGGTAGCTGCAGCCAAAGGAGCAGAAATCCCGGTGTGGGCCAACCGGGTAGGCTCCATGTTCACCCTGTTCTTCTCCTCGGAATGGGGTGAACCTACTGGGTCCACACCCCCTTCCCAAAAAGGGATACCAGTCACCGATTGGCAATCCGCCGGGCAGTCCAACACCAGGCGATTTGCTGTCTTCTTCCAGGAAATGCTGAAGCGAGGGGTGTACCTAGCACCGAGCCAATTTGAAGCGGGATTCCTTTCTACGGCCCACACTGAAAGAGACCTCCAAAAGACCGTTGAAGCAGCGGGCGAAGCCTTTGCCGTCGCGGCCAGAATTGCTTGAGTAAGTTGGTAGCCCCGGAATCTACCGGCCGCCTCGCTCTTCGATATAGGCCTACGCTCCTAGTAACTCTCCGTTTGCAGGGTAGAATCAATGGGATTTACCTGGCTGGATTATGCAGTGGTTGTGGCTTACTTGTCAGGGGTCACTCTGGCCGGGATCTTCGTTGGGGGGCGGCCGCAGACTCCCAAAGATTATTTCCTGGGAGGTAAACAGCTCTCCTGGTGGGCGGTCGGCTTCTCCATTGTTGCCAGTGAGACCAGCAGCTTGACCTTCATTAGCATCCCAGGTCTCGCCTATCGGGGCAACCTGCATTTTTTGCAGCTGGCCTTCGGATATTTCATCGGGCGCTTGCTGGTCAGCGGGCTCTTCATCCCCGCCTACTACCGGGGAGAACTCCTAACGGCCTACGATTTTCTAGGCCGCCGATTCGGTGTTTCACTGCAGCGGTTTACCTCTTCGGTGTTTATCTTCACTCGCTTGCTGGCGTCGAGCGTTCGACTATTTGCCACAGCCATTCCGATCCACCTGATCACCGGCCTTGATTACCCGATTTGTATCCTCATAGTGGGTGGGTTTACGTTGCTTTACACCTGCATCGGGGGACTGAAAGCCGTGGTGGCGATGGACGTCGTACAACTTTTCATTTACTTGGGAGGGGCCCTAATCTCTGTGCTGATCATTGTGGGGAGACTTCCGCAAGGTTGGCATGATGTATCTCACTTTGCCACAGGGCTTGGAGTCAACAAAGCGGAAGTGATCAATCTCTACCGAGGGAAGGACTGGCTGGATTTTTTATCGAGCCCTTACACGCTCATGGGCGGGCTGCTGGGCGGGACTTTCCTCACCATGGCATCTCATGGGACAGACCAGCTATTGGTGCAACGCCTGCTGGGGTGCAGGAGTCGATGGGACAGCCAGCGCGCCCTCATGTTGGATGCCGGCCTGATTGTGGCGCAATTTGCCTTCTTCCTCCTGCTGGGACTCTGCCTGTTCGCCTTCTATGGTGGAGTTCCCTTTTCCCGCCTCGGCCTGGGTTCTTCAGATGAGATCTTCCCCAAGTTTATCATAGAGAGCCTTCCCAGAGGCGTCTCCGGACTGGTGGTCGCCGGTGTATTGGCATCCGCTATGGGAACCCTTTCCTCTTCTATCAGTGCGCTCGCTTCTTCCACGTATCTGGACCTGTTCAGAACCCTGTTCCCTGGATTATCGCTGACCCCGCAACGAGAGGTCGCTATTTCCCGGGCCTTTACCCTTTTTTGGGGAGTGCTCCTGATAGCCACAGCCATGCTGTTCCGTGGTGTCCGAAGCCCCGTTGTTGAATTGGGTCTCAAGATTGCCTCCGTGCCGTACGGTGGCATGTTGGGTACCTTCTTCTTGGGGCTCTTTTTCAGAGGGGCCGATCAGAGGGACGCCTTTGTCGGCTTGACTTTTGGGCTTACAGGGATGATCATCATCATGGCTTACACTCCTATCGACTTCACCTGGCATACGCTGATGGGTTGCATGTTGACCCTAGTGGCGGGAGGGACTAGGGCGATTGTTTCAAGAGCCTGACAAGGAGTCTACATGAGACGCTATTCGACAGTAGTCGTGAGCCTGCACACACCTCGAGAGAAGTTCTGGGGGCAGATGGTAGAGCTCAATTCCGCTGGCGTCACAATCCGCGGTGTCGATCTCAGCAGCTTTGATGAATGGCTCAATCAACTTAGCGGACAATCTCCCATAGGGCTCGCAACAATCTTTTACCCGCTTTACCGGATCGAAAAGGTGGAACTCGACGAACCCGTAGGTGAGGTTCCTTCGCTGGCTGCCATGTTCCAGCAAAAGACCGGCCGGACTTTCCAGGAATATGTGAAGGGAAGCCACAAGGTTGCTCCGAATCTGACTTTCAGTCCCGTGAGCTTGAAAAAGGTGCCGCGCATAAAAGATTGATTTTTTATGAAAGACCCGCTAACCCAAAAGCGCTGCAATCAAATGATAGGCCGCCTCAGCTTCCTCAAATACCTGTTTGTGGGAACAGGGTTGGTTTTTTTTGCCCGGAAGGTTCCTGCTCAAGCTAAGCCCGAGAGGGCCCATGTTCACCCGGCGATTCAAATGGCGACCGCCGGGGAAGTGTTCCTGAATTCCTTAAGCCTCGACCAGCGGAGCAAGGCTACCATTAGTTTCGAGGATAGTCAGCGGCAAGACTGGCACTTCATACCGAGGGCTCGAAAAGGGATCCCCTTCAAGGGCCTCGATCCCTCTCAAAGACAGCTCGCTAATGCTTTGCTTAATACCGGGCTGAGCCGGCAAGGTTTTATCAAAGCATCGTGCATTATCAGCTTGGAACCGATCCTGAAAGAGATTGAACAGGGGAGCGGCCCTGCGCGTGACGCGGAGCTTTACTATTTCACTCTGTTCGGGGTTCCTCGATCTTCAAAACCCTGGGGTTGGCGGGTCGAGGGACATCATCTCTCGCTCAACTTCACCGTAGTCAACAATGAGCGCATCGCATCGACTCCTTGTTTTTTTGGCGCCAACCCGGCAGAAGTGATGCATGGCCCGCGCCAGGGGTTAAGAACGTTGGCTTCTGAGGAAGACCTGGCGAAGACGCTACTGAAATCGCTGGATGCCAGGCAGCGAACCCTGGCGACAATCAGCGATCGAGCGCCGGAAGACATTCTGTCCGCCAGTTCCCGAAAAGCCAATCCCATCCAGCCCTTCGGACTTCCGGCAAGCCAGCTGAACGGAAATCAATCGGAGATCCTGATGAGCTTGCTTAAGGAATATGCCGAAAATATGCCTTCAGAAATTGCTGCTCAGAGGTTAGAGAAGTTGCGTTCAGTGGGGTTTAGCAACATCTATTTTGGCTGGGCAGGCGGAGTTGAGCGCGGACAGGCGCATTATTATCGAATTCAAGGACCGACCTTCCTGATCGAATACGACAATATCCAGAATAATGCCAACCACATTCACTCGGTCTGGCGGGACTTCAACGAAGATTTTGGCTTGGATCTTCTAGCGGAACATTACAGAAAAGTTCATCACTCGGGATGAGAGATATTGGATGGTAACCTGACCAGTCGGCTGATTTTTTCACTACAACGGTACAAAGACACCAAGGTAGACAGACATCGCTCGGCGACTAACTCTCTCCTTCTATTGAGTCCTTATAGTTAGAGTGCGGGAGCTTGCTAGCTTGCTGCCCTTGCCATTATTAGTATCTACTGAAGTGCAAGATCTCTATACCAAACACAGGAGCAAGTGATTTCTGCTCTATCGAAACGCGGCAGGTAACCGCGCGAATTCCAGCCGGACGAACCGATAGCGCGCGCTTTTTCCCTCTAAATGATGGCTCGCGTTTACCTCTCGTCACCCACGCCGGCGTATCCTCCTGGAACTTTCCTGGGAGCGCAGGCATCCTTGCCTGCTCAAACCAGCATTGCACAGGTGCAGCGTCATCTCAATTAAGGAAAGCCCAACCCCGGAAAGCCTGGCTGAGGCTATCGGTGCGTCCAAGGCTTGGTCCCGCTCTGGG
>DATKMG010000737.1:0-14356 GCA_035541995.1 Terriglobia bacterium | reverse complement strand
GACCAGCTTGAAGTTGTCGCCAAATACTCTAGGGAAGATCAGTTGCAGGAGGCTGATAGGGTGCATGGACCAGTAAGTAATCACCTGGAAGTCCATACCCCCTTTTCGACCCGATTTCTGCACCATTTCCAGAGTGGGAAGCATCTGGATACAAACCAGAAGCAACGCCAGAGAGAGGACTACAGCGAGTAGGGGGATAGCCGTGCGTCTTGTACTTCTCAAATCAGGAATGCAAAAGAGACCCAATATCAGAAATGGCACAACGAAAAACGCAACCCCCAATGTACACAGAGGTTCAATCAACAATAAGAAACAACCGACCAGAAGACTGTTCCAAGCGATCTTCAGGATTGATGGAGCCTTCAGGAATCTGAGCAATGAGAAACTTAGCAAGGGAAGAAATGGGACCGCCGGTAAAATGAGGTACAGATTCACAAACGAAAGGTTGACCCCACTGAAATTGTAAATGACCGCGGCCATGAAGGCTGAAAACACAGATATGCCTAGCTCACGACTCAGGTAGAAAAATGCAATCCCCGCTAGCGTGGAATGAATTACAAAGTGCAGCTTAAAGGCAAGATGAAACGGAAGCAGATGGAAAAGCACTTGAGTCGGATATAGTGCCATCGCGTTAGGATTGGCGAGCAGCGGCTGACCCAATTGAATGTATGGGTTCCAGAGCGGCCATTCGCCCCGAGAATAGGCTTCTGTTACCAGTTTCCTGAGAGGGTAGGCAAAAAATGAGACATCGCGATAGAAGAAGGTCTTGTCAGTGAATAGTGCATCGCCGAAGAAAACAAGATTGAGAAGCACAATAAGAACCACCCAGGGGATATTACCTTTCAATGTCCTATGGATGATGCGTTTGAAGTTCTGTTGGTGGGGGGGCGAGATCTCCTCCGAGGTATAGTCTGAAGGCTTGTTGACCGCAGAAGTCATGTCATTAAGATCGTCAAACGACTAGCTGGACCTTATCTTAACCAGATCGCGCGAGTTGAAGGTAGCGGCCGTTCTTTCGGACAAAAAGGATTGCCCCTTGATCTTTGAATATAGGGACAAATGACCCATCCTTCTCCAGTTCCGTTCTTAGAGCTTGGCCTGACTGCCCATTTCTCCACAAGATTGCTTGGATTGAGTAACGGTCCAGAATGATCTTCCAACCGGGATTTGCATCCTGAACCCAAAGATAGTCTCTTACCAATTCTTCAGAATATAGGTCGACCCGACCGTCAATGAATGCCACGTTGGCAGGGCGGAGTCTCCAAATGAGGTACCCCCCCCATTCGTACGGGTTGAAAACCTGCTGGAAGATCTGGTTTCGAGCCATGAAATCCACTGCACCGACAGGCAGTTGTCTGCCTGGCCTCCAACCCCCATGGAACAGGTAACGATCTCGCCCCACGCCGATGCCAAGCAGAGATCCAAGTAGTATCACGCTCGCAACCGCTCCAATTCCTCCCCTCCACCCCTTAAAGTAGCGTTCACCTAGTGCTGCGGCAAAGCAAGACGATCCCACAAACGCAAGCCCGATAGAGGCAATCTCCAGATATCGAAGTGAGCTGAGCCCCATCACAGCAAAAAGCAAGAAAAGAAGCGGGTCAGCCCATCGCATCCGGTTGGAGAAGATGGTAGTCAGGAGGCCAATTCCAACTAGACCGAGGAGCAGCGCGAAGAGAGGAAAATCCGCAAGTCGAGGAGTTCCCCACTCTAAAGGCAGCGTTGCCACATGCTCACCGCGAATGTGGCGCAGTGCAGAGAATAAACCTTTGACCCCGTAAGGAGTCAGTAAGCACCCTAATGCAGCGCCCGCCAGCAAAGCGCAATCTTTCATCACCTTCGAACGTTCAAGACCACCACCTTGCCGAAAGCAGTCGATATTTTCGCCAGTTACGATGATCATCAGCACCACAAAACCCAAAAGAACTCCTCCATGAAGGTTGGCCCACACTACTGTGGTGAGAGTCAGAGTCAGGCAACGACGCCAACCTTCGAGACGGGACAAAGACATTAATAAGAGTGTTAGAGCAAGTAGAACCTGAGACGTGGACTGTGCGCGAACCGGCCAAAATAGATTGGTGTACCCCATGAGAAGTGCCAATCCGGGTAGCAACAAGACGCCAGCGCCGCGCGCTCCTCGAGCCCTCGTTGCCAAACCAAGGAACATGAAGCAACTGCCAGCCAGCAAAGACCTCAGGAGAATCAAACCCCACTCTCCTAGAATCCGGTAGCTGAGAGCAGTGAAAATGGCAAACATCCAGCCGTGATAAACATAAGAAGTCGACGAACGCGTCCATGATCCAATGCCAGAGTGCAGAATTTCTCGGGTCTGCAGCATGTGTTCGCCAGCAGCTAAGATCCACCAGGTATCGTAAGACGAGAGGGGAAATAGGGCCAGGGTCCCTGCCAGCAAAGCAAGGAGCACCGAGAGGATGAATGGGTTTGTACCCAGGACAGAGCGTTCAATCAAAGCTTCTTAGTGGAGTGACGTTAGGTCAGAATCCATCCCAGTCCAAGGTGTTCTAGACCAAAGTCCCGGCAGGGTCATAAGTTCTGTGCAGGGGTAGCCACGCTGAATTCGGACTCTGAATTCAGCGTGGCTTTTCATTTGTGGTCAAAACCCACGACAAACCAAATGCGGTTTGTCGTGGCTACCAAAACTTGCATTTTCATAACAGGAGACAATGCATAATGACCAAGTCACAAACTTCCAGCCAACGAAATCTCGCCTCCCGATACTTCATCCCCGGCTAGCCTTTGTCCTGGGAACCGCCGCTTCAGGGGGAGACGCGGCCGCAGCTTCACTCTCAGACCCCAGAGTGATATTCAGTGCCTTTCGCAGGTCTTCTTCGATCTGGAGGCGAATGTCTTGATTTTCTTTCAGGAACTGCTTTACATTCTCGCGTCCCTGTCCCAACCGTTCGCCACGGTAAGAGAACCAGGCCCCGGTCTTTTCAATGATCCCTTTGTCCACACCCAGATCGATCAGATCTCCCTCTTTGGAAATTCCCTCCCCATACATAATGTCGAATTCGGCTTCCCGGAATGGCGGTGCCACCTTGTTTTTCACTACCTTGACTTTGGTCCGGCTTCCGGTAACTTCATCTCCATCTTTGATTGAAGCGACTCGCCGAACATCTACTCTTACAGATGCATAGAACTTCAGAGCGCGTCCCCCAGTGGTGGTTTCGGGATTCCCAAATAAAATGCCAATCTTCTCGCGGATCTGGTTTATGAAGATCATGCATGTCCGAGACTTGGAGACAATGCCGGTCAGCTTGCGCAAGGCCTGGGACATCAGGCGAGCCTGCAATCCCATATGTGCATCTCCCATCTCGCCTTCAAGCTCGGCCTTGGGAACCAACGCGGCTACAGAGTCTACAACGCATACGTCGAGGGCGCCGCTGCGAACAAGCATTTCTGCAATCTCTAGAGCTTGCTCGCCACTGTCTGGTTGTGAAACAAGCAGATTGTCGATATCCACTCCCAGTTTGCGGGCGTATGCAGCATCCAAGGCATGCTCGGCATCTACAAAGGCGGCCATTCCGCCGGCTTTCTGGGCTTGAGCAATGACATGGAGCGCCAGAGTCGTTTTGCCACTTGATTCGGGCCCGAAGATTTCAATGACGCGCCCTCGTGGCATGCCACCTACCCCCAAGGCGGCATCAAAGGCCAGGGATCCAGTCGGAATGATTCCGATACTGGCAATTGATTCGCGGCTGCCCAGCCGCATAATTGACCCTTTCCCAAACTGCTTTTCGATCTGTGATAAAGCCAGATCAATTGCCCTGCCTCGTTCTGTCTTTTCGTCGGCCATGTTCCCTCTGTAAATTATTAGGAATAAAATGCCTCCCAGCGATAAACCCCTACTTGTGTTTTCCGGAGAAACCCGTGCTATTTCTTTTCCGAGCCTTCTTCCAAACGATTGAAATCCTCGCCTGCGCGAAGAAAATCCAGCCGGAGCTCATGCTTCACCAGGAACTCGATGTTCCTGTCGCTTGAATCCTCCTTGACTCGTGAATCCAGGGGAGGGTTGCCGCTTCTCGAATTCTTGACGAACAGGTCCAGTGCACTTTTGTAGCGGAATTCCTTGGGATTAAGATGAATGGCCTTCTTGAAGCACTCCCTGGCCTTCTTACGCCAATTGTGGCCCCAGAAGACCAATCCTAATTGGAAGAAAGCTTCGTCACAACGTGGATCCATCTCGATGGCTTTCTCGATGTGCCTGATGGCCGTGTTCAATCTTCCCTGGCGGGAATAGATGGTACCCACCAGGAGGTACATTTGAGGAGACGGTTTAAGATCGAGGGCCTGAGAAAAATGAGTGAGCGCCAGATGATCGTCTCCCTGCGTAAGTAACACCGATCCCAACAACAAGTGCGCAGCCGGCGAGGTCTGACCAATGTCTGCCGCATTAGTCAGGTGCTTCCTGGCAATTTCGAATTCCCCCCGATGCTTTGCCAGCAGACCAGCGAGAAGATTAGCTTCAAAATGAAGTGGATTGAACTTCAAAACACAGCGCAGGCACTTGCCGGCGCTGGAGAAGTTCTCAAACTCGTAATAGACTTTCCCGAGAAAAACTCCCACTTCACAATTCTGTGGGTCGACCGCTAGCGCCTTTTCCAGCGCCCGGAGAGCACGCTGATAGTTCCTCCGTACAAAGCACTGGCTGCTTTCATCAATCAACTTGACAAACAGTTTCTTATCCTTGCCTCGGAAGGCATTGAGGAAATCCTTCTTTCTGGCCTCGAACCGTTCACGTTCCTCACTCTCAATGAGACGTCGAGCTACCCGCTGTTGCCAATCATTCTCCAATTCCCGCTTCCCGACGATCTGCATGCGCTTCAAGGCTCCGGCAATAGACTCAATCATAGTATGGTCATAGAAGCTCTCGGTTGCTAGCTGATGAACCAAGTCGTGAATTTCGGTGAGCCGCTCATCCAGACGGCCAACGCTGTATTCCAACGAGCTGATTCGTTCCAGCAAATGCTCTTCCCAAGCCGGCAATGGAGCATTCTGTTGATCCGTGTATGAGATGATCATCAACCTGCAACCACACTTCTGACAGTTCTCTTCCGCAATTCTATTAACTGCTCCACATTTTTGACAGAGAATCATCTCGAGCAAGTTTCCTGTCAATCTCCTAAGACTCCGGAAGAACTTAGAACCTGTAGCGCTGAGAGCAAACCTCTTAACACCACTACCCGGATGCGATCCCCTCGACACAACTTTTCTGAATACTCAGTCGGATTCTAGTATACGGATCTTGTTTTGGAAAGAGCAAAACCTCGGGCATGGGAAGGCCCATCAGAGGGCACATGAACTCGAACGCAAGTAACCAAATTGATAGAAGGAAAGGCTACCTCTCACTCATTTTGGTTTCAAGGTCCTGCAAACTGGTGGTCTTTTTTTACAGTCCAGTACCTGGCCGCAAGCCAGGTCTCTTGGAACCTTGGGCTTCAGACCCTTGACTTTGAACTCTGCGCCCCCCTCTCCACAGCCATGGCCACTGCGTTACCTCCTCCCAGGCAGAGGGCAGCGATCCCTCGACCCACGTCACGACGAACCATCTCGTGCAGGAGTGTTACTAAGATCCTAGCCCCGCTTGCACCAATTGGATGTCCGAGAGCCACTGATCCGCCATTGACGTTCACCCTTGCGGGATCTAATCGCAGTTGGTCCACAACCGCTATTGCCTGAACAGAAAACGCTTCGTTAATCTCGTATAGGTCTACTTCGTCTTTTGACCAACCCGTTTTTTTCCAGAGCTGCTCTACGGCGCTAACTGGTGCCATCATGACATCCCTGGGGGGAACTCCACTGACAGATTGAGCAATCACTGTCGCCATGGGTTCAAGTCCTAATTCACGGGCTTTTTGAATCGAGGCGAGGACGACAGCGGCAGCCCCATCGTTGGTCCCTGGGGCATTCCCAGCTGTAATAGTGCCGTCACTCTTGAACACAGGGTTCAACGAGTGGAGTTTATCCAAAGTCGAATCTTCCCTGGGACCTTCATCGATCTGGAGGAGAGTAGGAGTCCCAATCTTGCCACGAATAGGGACAGGCACAATCTGGCTGATGAACCGGCCCTCTTTGGTGGCGGCGACGGCCTTGCGGTGGCTGTTCAGCGCATACTCATCCTGCTGTTCTCGCGTGATATGGTAGCGCTCGGCCACGATTTCTCCTGTAAGGCCCATGTGAAAGTCCTCAAAGGCGTCCCATAATCCGTCCTGGATCATAGCATCAAGGATCTTGCCGTGTCCCAACCGCAAGCCACCTCTTGCCTGCGGCAGAATATAAGGAGCATTGGTCATGGATTCAGCTCCCCCTGCCACCACCAGACTGGCTTCCCCAAGCCAAATTGACTGGGCCGCTAGGCCTACTGCTTTCAGCCCAGATCCACAAACCTTGTTGATAGTCAGTGCCGATGCGCGAGGAGAAAGCCCGGCTCGCAACCCGATTTGGCGAGCAGGATTTTGGCCCAGTCCGGCAGAAATCACATTCCCCATGATGATTTCTTCAATCATTTCTGAGGGAAACGCCAGCCGATCCAGAAGGGCTTTGACGACGCGCGTGCCAAGCTGAACGGCACTGAAACTCTGGAGACCTCCTTGAAAACGTCCGATTGGCGTTCTCAATCCTGCCAGGATTACAGCCTCGATCACGATCTCATCCTTTCTCTTTTGAGATTCACTCGAGCCGGCTCGGGAATCGGGACTGCGGAAGATTAAAGTGCAAGATACTCCAGCTGAGCCAGGCAAGAAATCCCTTGGGGATACCTCGATTGTCAATCTGAATTTTACTCTACGCAACCTCATAGCTCAAAATAAGGTGTCGGAGGGGATTTATTTCCATTTAAAGCAAACTTTCTAGACAAAGGTTCTTTCTAACTAAAGATGACGATCAGAGGTTTCTTCGGTTTCTTCACACAGCTGTTTGCAGAAATAGATGAGTTTGCCTATAATTGCCAGCACGAGTGTGGATGGCAAGGTTGACCCGAAGGTTCTTGTTCACAGCCAATTCAAATGAAATCTCCTGACAAATCTAACTCTCATCTGAAACTCCCTCGCCGCTGTAGGCTGTTAGCCTTAATGCCCATTCTTCTATGGGTAACTGGCGGCGGTCAAACCTTTGCAGATACTCCGGGACAGAAGGGACAGAAGGACGATCAGACAACTCTCCGAGTGAGTGTGGATCTTGTCAACGTGCTGTTCACCATCAGCGATAGTAACAACCGCCTCATCACCAACCTCAATAAGGAGGACTTTGTTGTTGAAGAGGATGGTAAGCGGCAGCAGGTGGAATACTTTTCTAAAGAAGTCACCTTGCCACTGACCTTGGCCATCCTGATCGACAGCAGTCCCAGCGTTGAACCGATAATTGGCTTAGAAAAACGCACAGCAATGGATTTCTTGGAGTCGGTTTTGCGGAAGGAAGATCTGGCTCTCCTTATGAATTTCGATCGGAGCGTGACGTTGTTGCAGGATTTCACAACCGACCTGCGACGGCTGGAAAAGTCCATTCAGACCATCACCATTGGCTCAGGAACATCCATCCACGATGCCGTTTATCTGGCTTGCGATGAGAAGCTGAAAGAGGAGACCGGCCGAAAATCCATCATACTCCTCAGCGATGGCGCTGATACCACGAGCAAGCTCAAAATGAAAGAGGCAGTGGAATCGGCGCAGCGTGCAGACGTGATTATTTTCGCTATTTCGAACCGTACTAGAGGTGGATTTAGTTTCGGAATGGGCCCCGTGGGAATGGGCTACGAAGGAGATGACTCAACGCTTAAGAAATACGCGGAAGTGACCGGAGGGAGAGCTTTTTTCCCCTCCAAGCCGCAAGATTTTAAGAAGGCATTCGACCAAATTCAGGAGGAACTTCGGAGTCAGTACAGCCTCGCCTACCGATCAACCAACCAAGCTCGGGATGGAAGTTATCGGTCGCTGAAAATTTCAGTTCAGAACCAGAAGAACCTCAAGGTGCGGGCCAAGAAAGGATATTACGCTCCGAAATCCTAGCCACCAGATGACCAGACTGTTTCGAGGCGCCTGTCTCACAATCCTCTTATTTTTATCTCAGTTTGCCTGGTTCGAGGTGACCCCGAAGGCAGAGAACCAAGTTGCCCCGCCCGACCGGCCGGTAGAGAAGTCTGCGGAGCTCTTTCGACAATCGGCCGCTGCTTACGGTGGTGAGTCGAAAATCCTTTCCCTGCAGGACGGATGCTACGACTACCAGATCGAGGCTTTGGGTGCCTCTGGGGAGAAGCCTATTAATCTCAAAGCCTGTTTCAAAACGGATGCCCTTTTTCGCTCCGAAGCAAGAGGAGACGGTCTGGAAGCCGTCACTATCATCAATGGAAATAACGGTTGGGTGAAGGTAGGCAATTCGGTCCTGAGTTTGCCCAGGAAGGAGATCGATCCCGTAAGAATCGGGATGGTGGTTCAGATGAGACCGGACCTTTTGTTGGTTTCCTTTCCGAAGCACCGATATACTGGGCAGGCCCATGACGATGGCAAAACCCTGGATTTGGTCGAGGTCTCCGGGTTTTTGGCTGGAGAGTACGTTCGAGGTCGCCTCTCATTTGACTCCGCCACCCATCTCATCTCCCGGTATGAGTACGAGATCGAAAAGGAGTCTCCAAAGGGAAAAGGTATCGTGAAGGGTGAAGAACGCTACCTTCGGTACGAGGAAAAAGATGGTCTCAAGATTCCCACCGAGATTCTGTCCACCCAGGGACACAAGACCTCACGACTTACGCTCAACAGCGTCCAGTACGACTCCGGTCTTGATCCCGGGCTATTTCAGGATCCGTCCAGCTCACCCAATGCGTCACAGCCTGGTAAGAACTGAATCCCCGATTCCACAATGAGAAGGCCGTTATTCGAGCATGGGATATTCTTAATTCCCAAAGTCCAGGGATTCGCAGTTTATTCCGCTCTCTGGCTAGTTTCATTGCTTGCCACATCCATAACCCAATCCAGGCAGGGTCTATTGATCCCAGTATCTCTGCAATTAATGGTCGTCGCAGGGTTTCCTCTTGCCTTCAGCTGGGCCCAACGGTTGACCGCATTGTCAATCTTCAAGTCGAAAGGCTTTTCCTGGCGTAACGCGTTGCTGAGCGGACTTGCTTCGCTGTGCCTGATTTTCCTCCTAGACGAGATTGAAGTTTTGCAGTCGTATGTTATCCCGGAAACCATGGAGGTTGGCCGTCAAACACAAGCCCTGGTGAAAGCAGCTTCGACCTCGCACCTCTTCGGATTGCTGATTTCCCTGGCGCTGGTCCCATCCTTGTGCGAGGAGTTTTGTTTTCGCGGTTTCCTCTTCGATCGATTTCTTCAGGACGGGTCAATTTCACAGTCAATTCTGATAACCTCTGCGATGTTCGGATTCTTTCATCAAGATCCGAGCCGGTTTCTTGTCGCAGCCGTGGCGGGATGTGTGTTGGCAACCTTGGTGGTTCGGACCGGTAGCCTCTATCCAGCCATCGTCACGCACTTTGGAGTTAATGCGGGAGGAATCCTTCTACTCAACAACCCACTGCGAAACTTCGTGCCATGGACCGAGGGGAACCAGCAAGTTCCCGCTTGGCTTGTTGTACTCTCTCTTCTGGGAATCTCCGCGGTTTTCAAAGGGCTGAAGAAAGAGGAGGGATTTCGTCAGAACCCTAGCTTGGAAGGAAAATCAGAACAATCCAGAACCTGAAGGATTATCTCAGGGAGAAATTGACCTCGATGTTTAAAGCGACATCCACAGGAGCGCCGTTCCTCATACCAGGACGAAATTTCCACTGTTTCAGCGCCTGAATTGCATTCTCGTCCAAACCCAACCCTAGGCCCCGAACGACTTTGAGGATTTCAATTGTGCCGTCTTTTCGGACAATAGCAGACAGCACGACAACTCCCTGGTACTTGGCTTTGCGGGCCTCTTCCGAATAAGTCGGTTCCACTCTAAATACCACAGTGGGCGGGGTGACTCCGCCACCAACCCTGTAGACTCCACCCCCGATTCCACCACCTTCGCCAGGTCCCACACCGCCACCTTTGCCGGGACCCACCCCTCCGCCAGTCCCAG
The DNA here is from genome assembly GCA_035541995.1 of Terriglobia bacterium. Taxonomy (GTDB): domain Bacteria; phylum Acidobacteriota; class Terriglobia; order Versatilivoradales; family Versatilivoraceae; genus DATKMG01. The sequence continues at coordinate 4,282 of DATKMG010000737.1, read as the reverse complement.
TCCCAATCCCTCCCCCCGTACCTGGCCCACTTGATGGGGGCCCGGGGATTCCGTTCGGATCACCATAGTTGGGCAGGTTGAGCGAAGGTAACTGAGCCAATTGGGGCACAATCACTGTTGGCTCCGCTGGGAGTATCGGGTCCAAGTTGACCAGTTTGGGGGTCGGCGGAGTCAACTGGATACTCGAAGGGCGAGGCAAGCGACCTTGGGAAGCTGGCGTGGGGTCACGGCGACCGCCACCACCGCCACCCCCCGATTTCTCAGGACTGGGGGGAAGCAGGAGGTTGGAAGGCTCAAGTAAGACTTCAGGTCCTTCCAGCTTCTTGGTATTCGTGGTATTGTGCAGAAAGTACATTGGGAAGAATAGTATTCCCACTAATCCCACAATGTGAAGCATCGTTGAGAAAAGCACTGAAGTGGAACGAAATTTGTACTCCTTGAAAATGTCTTCAACCTCGACGGGCTGCGCGGTAATTTCAATGGCGGGCTTTTCTGTTTTGAAGAAGAGTGACTTTAATTGGGAAAATATGTCCAAGTACCAAGGAGTGGCTTCAATGATTAGATCCGTGTTAATGGGCCGCGAGGTGATCCGGGAGTAGTCTTTCTTTTCTTGAGAAAAAATCGACTTGACGTTGGTGAGGAGCGATCTATACCAGGGCTGAGACTCCAGAACCAGATTGGTTTCGATCGGATGGGCAGTGATTTGATAGACTTTGACTTCGTGAGAGAAAGCCGCCTTCAGATTGTTGAGGAGTATTTTGTAGCGAGGCTCCCAATCGTAGGTCAGTTTGAGGTCCAAATCTGACGATTGTGTAGATGCCGAAGGCCCTTCCAGTGCGGTCTTCCTGGGAACCGATTGGACGATCACAGGAGGCTTTGGGGAAAGCGCCTCTGCGGCCTCCGCGACTATGCTCTTGGGAACAGCTGGAACGGTCACAGCCGGCTCGACAGGGAGCGTCCCGGCGACCTCCAATCCCTTGTTTCCTGGTCCCATCAGTGGACGAGGAGAGGCCGAAGGAGGCATTGCCGGGGGTACCTCTGGACTCTTCAGGCTTTCAGTCACTGGTCCAGATTGAAGGTTGACTTTCAAGCGGGCATATTCCCAACGTGCCTCCTTCAGCAGTTTCTCGAGCCCATCTATCCGTTCAGCACTCCCAGAACTTCTGGCCTCCTCAACAGCCGATTCCAGAAACTCCACATAGGTTCGTTGTTCTTCAATCGGATTCATTGACTCTCCAAAGCGGGCGGCACGCTTCCATAGATGCTAACCGTTAGACGCATGAACAATCCTTTAAGTTGCTTGGCAGACAACCTAAACTAAGTCCTGATGGATCATGCAAACACGGCCATTCACCATATTTTTTATTTTAGCATAAGGATAGAAAATGGAAAGTAAAAATCTGTTGATCATCAATCTGTGACTTACCCTCGATTAGTTCAAACTCGATTAAGGGACAGCCACACCACATTGTCGGCTGCGCAGAGATGGGGGACAAGGATGCAAACAACCCTATGTCTCTTTTCTGCCCGTTTATGATCAAGCGCTTTGCACCCTCACAAAATCCGTGCTAGACTGCGTTGATCTTCACAGGACGATCAGACGTTCCGTCGTCTGTACCTACGCCAAGCAAAATCTGGGTTCGACTCTTGCTAAGACTTCAAAAGATTCAAATACAAGGCTTTAAGTCCTTTGCTGACAAGACTGACTTAATCTTCAAAGGAGAGGGAATTACCGCCATCGTTGGGCCAAACGGGTGCGGAAAGAGCAACATCTCGGATGCAATCGCCTGGGTTCTAGGGGAACAAAGCCCAAAGTCTCTGCGGGGCGGACGCATGGAGGATGTGATCTTCAATGGCACCCGCATGAGACTGCCCTTGGGCTTGGCCGAAGTCGCATTGACCTTCGTCGACCCTGAGATGCTCAGGGAAGCCAGCTACAGGATGATGCCCAGTAGCGCTGAATCCGAGAATCCCCAGAACAAGTCAGTGGATCCGGCGACCCTCTTGGTTGATTTGGGTGGTTCCCTGGAGCCGAAAGTGGAATCAGCTGGTCCGGCTGATTCCGCCGTGACCGTCGAAATCGGTGCAGCTACGGCTGCTGGGCGGAAGCGACGTCCCAAAGTTCAGACCGACCCGGGGGAATTGGTGATCTCTCGGCGCCTTTTCCGCTCAGGCGAAAGTGAGTACTTGATCAATGGCCGTCAAGTCCGCCTTCGTGATATTCAGGACATTTTCATGGGAACCGGCTTGGGACCGGATTCATATGCCATTATCGAACAGGGTCGCGTGGGAATGATCCTCAGTTCCAAGCCGTCAGATCGACGGGCCATCATTGAAGAGGCAGCCGGGATCACCAAATTCAAATCCAAGCGCAAACTGGCAGAATCCAGATTGGAACAGGCTAAACAAAACCTGCTCCGGATCAACGATATCGCAGAAGAAGTAAGCAAGCAGTTGAATTCCCTGAAACGCCAGGCCGCCAGGGCTCGCCGCTATGGTGAACTCCGCGAAAAGATGCGAGACATTTCGAAGCGGTTGTTTGTTGCTCGGGAGATGAACCTGCTGGTCCTCGTCAGGCAGAACGATGAGGCTCTTAATAGCATCACCGAGCAATACCGCCAGCAACATCAGGAGATTCTGGATAAGGAAGTCGCCTACCGTCAGAACAACCTCGTGCTGCAACAGAAAGACGATCATCTGAAACTGCTGCGTGAACAACTGGCCATCCTTAATCTGGAATTGGAGCGGGCCCAGCAGAAGATCCAGTACCAGAGGGAACAATCGAGGGAACTGGAATCTCGTTCTCAGGAAAACAGCCTGGAGATCGAGCGACTGCATCAACAGGAACAGATTTGTCTGGAGGAATTCGACCAAAAACAACAGGCTCTGCAGGAAGCCAAGGGAAACCTCGACAAGGTTCAGTTCGAATTTCAGGCCCAAAATTCTTATGCACAGGGCCTGCAGATGCGCATCCAGGAACTGGAATCCACAGACGACCAGTACCAGTCTCAGCTTTTGGATTCTGTCGGGCGCGCGGCGGCTCTCCGTAATCAAGTGGTCCAACTCGACGAGCTGGAAAAGCGGCTCCAACAACAAATTGCCCGCCTAAATGTTGAGAGAGCCGAGACCGGTGCCAGCCGAGACTTGATGACGAGAGATCTCGATAGTTCTCGCCGGCAGTTTGAACAACATTCCCAGCGTCTGAAAAGCCTTCGTGAGACCGGCACGGCACTGGCCCAGAAACTCTCTGAGCTCAAGAGCCAGGAAGCATCCCTTGTTGAAGCTCTGAACGATACGAAAGAGAAGTTCAGCGCCAGTTCACACAGGCTGGAATCCTTAAAGGAACTGGTCGCTCATCATGCCTACAGTACCGAAGCTGTCCGAATCTTACTGTCGGCGGCGAGTGACGCGGCTGGAGATGGGTTTCGAACCTCCGGCATCCTCGCCGACGTAGTTGAAGTGGATTCCCCGTATGAAGCAACTGTAGAGGATTTTCTGAAACAGGAGCTGGAGTACCTCCTGGTTGAAAATCCGTCGGAAGCTGCAGGCGGTATCAGCTTCCTGCGCAAGAAAGGCGCCGGAAAGGGCACGTTCCTGCTTTGGGGGAACGGGGAGAAAGGAGCGTCTTCGGACTGGCAAGCCCAAGTCTCTGAATTGGCACGAGAGGAGTTCTCTGCCATCCCTCTCTCAACAGTCATCAGATTTCCTGAGCCCATTCGGAAGGCAGCTCATGAAGCTCTGCCCCATCTACAGCAGGCTTTCATTGTACCGAATTACCAGCAGGCCTGGGAACTTGCCCAGAACTACCCACAGTTGATCTTTCTTACCGTCGAAGGTGAAATGGTCCGTGGCCGACTCATTTCCGGAGGAGGCAGGACAACCGGCGGGCACCTTTCCATGAAACGGGAAATCCGGGAGCTGAATCGAAGAGTCGATTCCTTGCGGAAAGAAATTGGAGTCAAGGAGGAGGCTCAGCAGAGTCTTCGTCAATCCATTCACTCTGTAGAAGCCGAAGTTGATGACGTTCGTGATCAGACTCAGGAGCTCGATAAAGCATTACTTGGGTCTGAACTTCAAGTGAAACAATTGGAGAGTGAATTAGACCGCTTGACGCGGAGAGAAGAGCTGGCAAGACTGGAGTTGCAGCGGATTGAAGGAGAGACAATTCAGGTGGCAGAGCAGAAGGGTCAGTATGAAATGGAAATTACCACTACTGATGCAGCTAAGAGTGAGATCGAGAATCTCATTGCAGAGCAACAGAGCCACCTGAGACAATTGAAGG
>DATKMG010000736.1:0-5012 GCA_035541995.1 Terriglobia bacterium | reverse complement strand
GGCGGATTTGCGTATTGTAAGGGTCTCCCGTGTAATTTGTCGCGCCCGTAATCTGCCAATGGAAGTTACCTGGAAAGTTCGTTTGATCAATTCTTGTTCCATCATAATCAATTGCATACCCATCAAATGTCACCTGGTTCGACAGAGGAGGATTAGGGATTCCCGGAGACGGTTGCTTAATTACTTGCTGGTTGATATAGGAACCTCCCGCGGGCGATGTGATATGCACCTCCATGGATGGCGGTAGATTCTTAATTTGAACTGCTAGTGATTGCATATGAGCAGACGTTGACCCGGCCGAAGATTCATGATTATTAAACGTTGCATTGCCTTCAAATGACCAACCACCGAACCAACATAGTTTTCCACTGGCCTGAGAATATGCTCTGCTATGAAGAAATGGAGAGTGAGGTTCCTCCGCTGCACCCAGTCCGCCGGGATTATTGGCATCCCCACCCCATACGTTGTACCATCCCCCTCCCGGACAAAAGAAACCCTGATCACACTGCGGTTCAACGGTCCGAAAGTCCGATCCTACATTGGCAGTAGCAGCGTCCAGGATCTTTGTTGGGCCCGATTCAAGAACGGGCAGAAAGGTGGAACCCGATCCTGTTTTATTCAACAGAACTTCGCCCCTCGAGTAAAGAACGTAGGTGAATATTCTGTTTCGGTGAACACTAAGGTCGCCATAATGAGTTGACCACCCGATTGGATATCCGTCTTGGAGAGATGGATAGGACCCCCAAATGGGATGTTCCCACTCAAAGCTCGATTCATCGACACTCGGATCGGGCTCCATTTTGAATCCGCCAGAGGTCACAACGCTTCCCTTTGGTGCAGGACAGTCGACGGTAAAATCTCTATAAATACCAGCGCTAATATCATTCCCACTGTCATGTGGGCCGACTGAGTCGATTTTCATGCCCAGATGAAGATCGGGATTATGGATCCCATAGCACTCCACAACTACTCCTGTACCATAGTTGTTTTTCAGACCATGGCCTAGATCGGGATTAAACAGAATTACTCTCCACGTCTTGAGGTCCGCTGGATAATTAGCTTCGAGAATTAGCAGTTCCTTGTTAGCAGCGAATCCAGTTGTATCATCAAGGCTAAATCCCCCTCCAATCATTTGCACACCATCTGGACAGTGAGCGTCAATTACAATCCTTCCTGTCGTATCTATTATACGTGCCGTTTGGTACGCACTCACCTGACTCTGAGTAGTCACGTTACAATCTGTCCCGCAGCCGACTCCAAGCAATCCAATCACTAGGGAGATGATAATTGAAATAACTACTCTTTGTGGGACCCAATCCAGCTCATCATTCGATCGTTCGTTTTCTTGACCTCGGTGAGTGATGCGCAAGCCCATTGTTTGGAAACGAGACATGTTGCCTCCATCCGTATGATACATATCAAAATGGCAATTAGCCCGGCGCAAGTATTCCGTTCCTCTATTGCTTTCCGTTGAAGGGGTCCAAAGGATTACAATGGAATTGGACCCGGAAACGGAGAGCAGAACTCTGAAAACTGGATGGTAGTGGCACCTGCCTAGCGGCGACAACGACCTGGTTCGGGTTCTTGGGATTGATTGATGCCCAGCAGTCGGCAGCGGCACCACCGTCGGGGGTTTGGTTTGACTCAAGCGCGTTTGAAACAGTATCTCGAATGACCCATGGTTCAGTATCGAATGGCATTTATTGCTCCCTTCCCTAAGGCACACTAACTGCCATAAGTTGCTTGTTACGGAGATCCGAAACCTCTGACGTTGTGAATTTACTGGAATGCGGCGGCTCGTTGTTGTGCGCGCTTTATTATCAGTTACTCTGTCTGATAGCCTTTCCATTTGGTGCCATCCCACAATTGCGCAATAGTATTACCCCAAATACTACCAACAGCCCATATATTGTTGGACGAATTACCGCTAATAGCATTAAGTGAGCAATGAGGGATGCTGCCATATGCATTAGGGATTCGCCTCCACCTAACTCCATCCCAATGCAAGGTCAATCCTCCAGCGCCACCAGCGACACATGTTCCAACAGCCCACACATCATCTGAGGACACAGCATATACGCCATTTAAGGTGAAATCACGGACACTAAACTGATCGACCTTCCAGTGTGTGCCATCCCAATGTTGGATCAGAGAATGTATCCGATTGGCGGAATCGTACGTGGCACCAACAGCCCACGCATCATCTTTGTTGATTGAAGAAACCCCATTTAGCTGTCTTGAGATCTTGTGTGAATCAGACCCCAACACTAGTTCCCATTTCTTTCCATTCCAATGTTCGAAAAGTTCTCTTTTATACCCCACGCTTGTCCCTGTTAAAGGGTCTAAGAAATAATCCCATCCATAGCCAACGGCCCATCCATCATCATGTTCAACCATTGAAATGCTGTTAAGAACGGAATTCACATCCCCAACAGAATTGGTTGGAGCATCAATTGGAATCGACGTCCACGCAGCTCCGTCCCAATGAAATGCAGTTGGATGATTTGTAATGTCGTCAGCTAGACCATAAACACCCACAGCCCAAATATCCTTGACGGTAACCGCCGATATGCTCGTAAGTTTGTTTTCGACTTCATTTACTTCGGTGATGCCGTTTACTACAGTAACATCTCCCTCATTGGGGCAGGGGATGATTTGCCAAACGGTTCCACTTTTGGCCAGCACCAGATTTCTGGAAACGTAAGTATCATGAAAGAAGCCCACTGCCCAGCAGTGATTATTTGCCGAAGCCGCTCCATTCAATTGAACATCAGGAGTGTTACTAGAAATACTTGGACCATTTCCCAGATTCCATTTCTTTTCATTCAACTCTTCAATCAACTCGCTAACCGGGTAGGGGGTGCCGATAGCACCAACGGCTACTGCGGTGTGATCGCCTGGCACAGTAATACCTCTCAAGTCTGCGTTCATCAAAGCCCCTTTTGGCGGCACCATTTCATCCCTCCGGTCAAAGACTCTTCAAGGACAAGGTGAGACGTTTTCTCCTAGATCTCTCTAGTCCGTTGCGCGAGAAGACATTCGCAGGACGCTGTAACCTGACATGACGCTGAACGATATATGGTTCTCGACTTGAACTGCTATCTTCCTTCCAAGTGTCAGATTGCTCGCACGAGGGATTGCTGCATTCTTCCTTCGTCTCTGGCACTGCGGGCATTGCCGCAGGGAGGAAAGGAAAGTTGCCAATCAACAAATGGCAGAGCAAAGGGATAGTGGGGGACAGCTGGAGGCTGGGGTTGGCAGCTTACGGTTGAAGTACGATTCGTCAAGAATGAAATTACACTGCGCACAAGGCCTCCGGAATGCGGTATTCGCATTGGGGAAGTGGGTGGCAATTGCCATGCCACCTGCGAATGGTCAAATCGGGGGGCCTAGCAGAGGAGAACGAGATTTGTGCTCAATACCGAGCAATGAACTGCTCATAACCGACATAGATGGCACCTCAAGAGAAAGATTCTGGGGAGTGAACGAGTTCTTGTCAGGAGTTGCATAAACGCCTTTCTCTTAAACGACACTTCTAGGAGGCTGCGTTGAGTCCCCTTCAGGGATTCGATCATCTCCGGAAAGTCAAGGCACATTCGGTGGCCGCCTGGGGACAGTTCAGCCAGACAGCCATGTTCAATACCGTTATAGCCGGTGTGCAACCTTCAGCCTCGTTGCCGCAGCAGTTCATTCTCCTGCAGAACTAACCCAATCCACTCAACCCCTGCACCACGATCCGATACGAGCTGCCACGGCGGGCCTTCGTGGACTTGAGCGTGTTCAACGCACCGTGCCAGAAGGTCGCCGTTCTCGTACGAGAGGAACATGACGCGGGGAGTTACGAGGCCCGTTTTGACGGAATACAACTGGGAAGCGGAACGTGCTTCTGCAGGTTCAGGTCGGGAGGCATACAGATGTCGAGGCGGCTGTATCTTTTAAAATAGCCGGCCCCACCCGGTTTGCGGCCGTCGCCGGCTTCAACTGATACTCACTTGAGCCTGACAAATTTGCGTGTCTGCACGTAGTTCCCGGCGCGCAGGCGGTAGAAGTACACGCCCGACGCGAAACGGGTGCCGTCAAACACCACCTTGTGCTCCCCGGGAGATTGGTCCTCGTCGAAGAGGATTGCAGCCCTCTGCCCGAGTACGTTGAATACCTCAAGCGAGACCTGCTCCCAAGCCGGAAGCCTGTAGCCGATCGTCGTGGTTGGGTTGAACGGATTCGGATAGTTCTGATCGAGCCGGAATGATCCCGGTGTAGATCCCAGGACTGCGCCGATTCCAGTCAGGAGTTTCGGGGGGAAAACGATCCGCTGCGCGTATATCTGGCCGGGATCTGCTTCGCTGTGCGGGACTCCGTCCCTCCCGTCATCCCAGGCGGCAATTGCGATTCCGTTTGTGTCCACGAGCGCGATGCCGCGCTTGAAACATGTGGAGAAATTCTGGGAACCGGAGGCCACGGTTACCGGATAACCGCCTACCTGCCAGGCGAGCGAACCGTCCGAGGCCAGCCCCTGCGCGTAGATGTCGGAGTTCGTCGGGTCACCCGCCGAGTTGCGCGCATCTTCCCACATTACGAACGCGCCCCCCTTGTCATTTTCGATTATCTGTGGGAGCCGTATGGTGGTGATCCCGACCGCCAATACAGGGACCCCCGTTGAAAGCCACTGGCGTGCACCGGTTGAGTCAAGCCTCTGCGCATAGACATGGTCCGTACCGTTCCTCCCTTCCTCCCAGCTAAGGATCGCCCCTCTCCGCCGATCGTCGCAGATGTCCGGCTATGCCTGTCCGGAGCCGACTGAGGGGAGGTGAGGAATGCCGTACATCGGCCAGAGGCTGACGCCGCCTCCGCTCAGCCGTTGCGCTCAAAGATTCGGCCCGGGTCGTTCCGTCTGCCACGGGTTCCGAAGCCAGGCGACGATAAAGTCTCCGGACGGATGAGCGAGGTAGACCGGCCCCTGCACCGAGTGGTTTGTCATCTTGACGCCGCTCTGCCCCCAGAGGAGATTTCCG
>DATKMG010000735.1:0-4980 GCA_035541995.1 Terriglobia bacterium | reverse complement strand
TTCGCTCCAGACTTGAGCGTAGTCGGCGGTCGGACCGGCAATCACCAGGTTGAGGAAGCTCATTTGAGAGGTCTCAATGGGGAAACCGGACTTATCGGTAACTTTTAAAGTCACCGTGGGTTTCTGTCCCGGAGCGGTGTTCTTGACGTCCGTGATTTGGAATACGACTCCCGGCAGGTCCTTCGAAAAGCGAGGAATGGTATGCGCTCCCTTGATGGACGCGTCAAACTCCAGGTCTCCCTCTGGAATGTGACAGGTGGCGCACAATTTATCAGTCGGCTGGGGTCCACCCGGGTGCTTGTCACCAGTGGCAAAATTCACGTCATCATGACAGGAACCACACGTCGCGGCTGTGGGATTCAGATACCAGTTGTTCGACTGCGTCCCTGAGCCGTCGTGACAGTGCTGGCAGTTCTGGACACCATCGAGATCCGGGAATGTGGTATCGGAAAAATCATTTACGCTCTGTTGGAAGCCAATTATCTGGTAAGGCTTGCCGGCCTTGACACTGGGCAGGTTCGGCCCGTAGTGAATCTTGTGGATCATCACCTTAAGGTCCACGGTATTTCCGGTATCCGGATCCAGTGTCTGGGGAGTGTGGCACGTGACGCAAGTCGGAACGGTAGTGCGGGCACCTCCGTGGGCTGACAATGGATCGTGACATTTATTGCACGTGTCTGTCCTGACCACATCGCGAACGTCTACCACCTGATTGCCGTTGGGCACCCAGTTGTATTCAGTGCTATACCCGTACGAATTCAGCCCGAATTCGCTGAGATCTCGGCTGCCGTACAAGGAGACAGTATGAGTAGCCGACTTGTCGAAATTTGCGGGAAGGAGAGTCTTTAACTTATAGCTGTACGATCCGTCCGCGAATGTCGTGTAGGTACCTCCACTGTCAGTGCCGGCCTGTACCGCACTGACACCGGTGATGGGACTCTTTTGAATCCGGGTGGTGTAGGCTACATACTGCTGGGAGACGAAAGGAGCGGTACCCTGCTTTTCCTTGGGGATCCGCGCCAGGATGAAACTCGTGCTTACAGGCCCCGGTGTGTTGATACCGAAACGGTCCAAGGGCATTCCCTTGGGATCCGTAATCTTGAAGAAAACGGTAACCCCATTGTCAGCTCCGATCTGCACCGACGTGATTTGCAGTACGAGCCCTGGACGGATAAATGCCAGAGAGCTTTCGTCCAGGTAGTAAGCTAAATCATGCTTGGTAAAGGCTCCGGGCTCCTTCTTCCCATCACTGCTGGCCTGAAGTGTTACGGCCAGGCAGGATAAGGCTAGAAGGAAGACTAAGAGCTTGATCACTGCAGAACCATTTTGGTTCCTGATCATAAGTTCCCTCCATTCTACCTGATTTGATGGTGATCAATGCTTCCAGGCCAGCTTCGGCCTGCAATCTCTATGACTTGCTAGACGCCATGGGCATGGCGCCTGGAGTAAATCGCTCGACCTTGATTCGTTGTTTGGCTTTCTCGATTAGGGTTTGTCTCAGTTCCTTAGACCTATTTGATTCCAGATACGATTTGATTTTGTCCCGTGCCTCGTAGAAGGGAATTAATCGGGCACGCTCTTGTGAAATCCCTTGAAATACAGAGACGCCACCCTCTACACGGATAGGTCCAATCACCTCCCCTGGTTTTAGTTTGAGGATAGAATTCTCATCTGCTTCATTCAAAACTCCGCCCTTAAACAGATATCCCTTTGCTCGCTCGCGGAAAGGCTCGGGAATAAACTCGCTGGCCAAGGTTTCAGCTGCTTCGCCTCGCCGCAGCCTTTCGGCTAGCGACTCAGCCAGCTTTTTGGACTGCTCTAATTGTTTGATTCGATCATCGGCGAGAGTCGACACAGGAAGGAAAAGCTCGCGGACGTTTACCCCGGGAGGAATATAAAACCTCTCACCATGATTCTTGTAGAAAGATCGAATTTCGTTGTCTGCAATCTCAGGGAGCTTGGCTTTCTCGGAGTTTATGAGCTGGTTGGCCAGATCCTGGCGGGCCAAAGCTCCACTCTCCAGGGAATTGAAACCTTGTTGTCGTGCAGTTTGAGCCAGAAGCTCATCTTCGACCACCCTGTCTAGAGTGTCCTCGATCCTTTGGGCCAAGTCAGACGGCAACAACGATCCGTGAATCGGCTGACCATGGAAATCCAACTGAAGTGCGTCGCGCACATCTGCGCCCCGGACTTCGGTAGAACCCACGCGTGCAAGGACTTGACCGGATTGAAGAACGGACAGGTAGGCGAGACTGACAGGCGATTTGGATGCTCTGGAGACTGCTTTGATTCGACTCCCTGATCTGTGAATCCTGTAAATAATGGAAGAAGCGAGGCCACACAAAGCCAGGATTGTTGCCAGAATGACGACAGTACGCCTCATCCTCAAGTTAATGGTTCTCCAATCTAGTTCTTAGTTTTCCTACTAAATTCGACTTTAAAAGGAGTTAACATTACTCAAGCTACTTATTTTTTAATTAGTTACCTTCTATCTGAAAGTGCTCATTCATCCGTGTAAACCACTGCATGATACCCTAATTAGTAAATAAATTCAGCACTCAAAATTCCAAACATTGTATATTTATGAAACAGCACTAAGCCCTGTATTTTCCTAGAAAGCAACCAATAACAGTGCGGATACCCATTTGACGAACTGCGAGTTTTTCACCAGCAGTTGCCAAATCACCCAAGTCAGCCGCTCCCTCACCCAGGAGGTCAGGTCAACCCGAGATTTAGGGGGTCAGGCAGCCAGTTCGAAGCTCGATTTGATAGGCACGCAATTACCGCCACGACTCTAAATTGGACAAATGCATTCACCCCGCCAAGAGATTGCCTGCTATCGCTTCAGAAGGTCGGAAGGCAATTTCGGGTTTTCCTCATCCTGTGCAACTAGATCATGACAAGCTGTGCAGTCTTGAGTGATCGTCCGGCCGTCCTTGCTCTTATGACTTTCATCATGACAGCGCCAGCAGCCAGGAAAATCTTGATGACCGAGGTTGTTGGGATATGTTCCCCAAGTCACGTTCATGCGGGGAAAAACGTTCCGCGAATAAACCCTGTAGAGGGCTTGCCCTGCAGCATCTATAACTTGAGCCTTGTTCCTGTAGACCTCGGGAAATTCCTTCTGGTAGTAGTCGCGCAGACTCTGAAGGATTCGGTCCTGGACCTCAGTTTCACTCGAGTACGAAGCTTTCAAGATCTCGACAGCCTTCTTCTTGACATAGGGTAAGGAGGGATCTACTTCTCGATTCAAAATCGCCAAATCAACCGCTTCCTCAGGCAATTGGTATATATGAGTGGGCCGGTTGTGGCAGTCGATGCAGTCCATCAACCGTTTTTCGCTCTTGCGGGGATCCGGCAGGGGTTGAGGTGCATCAGCTAAAGTATATTCCGTAACAGTCCCGTCCGACTTAGTATGCTCGACCCAATATATGGTTTGGCGTTTCTCGTCAGCAATATATCGGACTCGGTTGGCTGGATCCATGTGCCACCAATGGATTCCTGTGCCTCGTCCGTCTTGGCCGAGAGTGCCTCCCACTTTGAGGATCAGTACGGTGGTCAATCGGGTGTTCTTCTCGTCATCCTTGAATCGATTAACTATGCGAACACTGGCATCCTGGAATTTCTGGGGCCAGTGGCATTGTTCACAGGTCCCTCGGGCTGGGCGGAGATCGTGGACAGGAGTTGGGATTGGGCGGCTATAGGTGTTAAATGTAACTGCAAAGACCTGCCGGACTCCTGACAGTTTGGACTTTACAAACCATGAAGCACCCGGACCAATATGGCAACCAGTACAAGTAACCCGCGCATGTGGAGACATGGTGTAAGCAGTATATTCTGGTTTCATGACGGTATGGCAGACCGTTCCGCAGAACTCGGGGGATTCCATATAGTGGACTCCCTTGAATGTTGCTACGGACAGGATCACTACGTTCACAATTGTGGCCAGGATTACTACCGTTGCTGTCCTACGAACATGGAGATCATTAAAGTCCCAACGAGGGTAAACCAGCTCTGAAATTGGCTTTCCCGCTGCAGTCATTCGCTGCCGGACAAGGCGAGTCCTGATAATGCCAAGCGGAATCAGGATCAGGCCTAACACAAAGAATACAGGTAAAACAAGATAGTTCAAGATTCCGACATATGGATTTGAAATGTAGTTTAATATTTCGAGGACCAGAAGAGTCACTATCAGAAGGCCACTGGCGGTCGTGATTAGGATCCCCAAGTAGCTGACTGGATTGTGGCTCAAACCGATCAAGTAATGCAGATGGCTTATCCATCTGCCGAGCCGGCCTTTTTCTTGATCTGCCATGAAACGGACTCTCCTTCAAATGAAATTACCAAATGAGCCCAAAATGATCTGTTGAGACGCGATGGCATGCCGCATCCTATGTCATCTCTTTGGTCTGCTCTTGACGCGGGATGGCCAGCCATTGAGGTCCGGTGGGTTATTCCTGGCATCCCTAAATTCCCGGGAAATCGGGGGTGAAAGAATAGCAAGAAGCTACCCCTCCGCTCAAGCACGAACTTACGGTACCCGCCGAATAAAGAGTCCATTCTGAAGATCAATTGGCAGCCGAGCTATTTCCCGCGAATCGGGTCCATCCTGCCCGCCTCTTCGCAACATCCGATCCGCTTAAATTTCAAGAGGTTCGGCTTTTTTGACCCAAGGTCGGGTGAATTACCGCAGAGGAGCCATACCCGTGTTATCGAAAGAGTAAGAGACAGCTGCTCTCGATATGGGTTTTAGTAGGTTTCCTTGTTTTGGAAAAGGGAATGCTGATTAACACTAGAGCCCTCTAATTGGAGGCATAGTACAGGCTGTGTTTGTATTGATTTTATAATCAATCTCTAAAACAACTTGGCTGGCGTAAAGCTGCAAAACAGATGATAGTCGGTTTATTGAGATGTTGAGATAGTGAATCAACGTCATCTCGGCCAAAGGAACTTAATGGACGGCAATGCAACGAAGGAAAA
>DATKMG010000734.1:0-15361 GCA_035541995.1 Terriglobia bacterium | reverse complement strand
ACGGGAATCGGGGGAGGCGTTTCGCTTTTCGCATTGCAGATCTCGATTGCTCTGGGAGCCACCGCCTACGTCACTTCGGGAAGCGATCTGAAGCTGGAAAAAGCCCTTCGGATTGGGGCCGCCGGCGGGGTTAATTACCGTGGCCCGGATTGGACCGCAAAAATCCTGGAAATGACCCATGGATCAGGACCCGACGTGGTCATTGACAGCATAGGTGGAAGCACGTTTGATCAGATTATCGACGTCGTAAAGCCGGGTGGTCGCATTGTGACCTATGGCTCGACCACTGGGGCGACTCCCCAGCTTCAGATACGCCGGATCTTTTGGAAGCAACTCGACATTCTGGGATCCACTATGGGAACTGCCGAAGAATTCAGGCAGGTTCTGCGCCTATTTGAGGACACGCGTACCCATCCAGTCCTTGACCGGATATTTCCGCTTGAGGAGGCTTCAGCCGCCCACCAGCGCATGGAAAGAGGGGAGCAATTCGGCAAAATCGTATTGCGAATCGATTCATGAAGAGAAATTGCGGGAACTCAACTCAGGTAGATTTCGATGCGGCCTATCTTTCACTCTCGCGAACGGGCGAGCTGAAGGAGCGTGTAACCGAAGCTAGGCGGCGTTTGGAACATTGCGACTTATGTCCCAACCACTGCCAGGTCAATCGATTCAAATCCATTGTTGGAACAGTCTGCCAGACCGGAGCTTTGGCTATTGTATCCAGCTATGGAGCTCATTACGGGGAAGAGAGACCATTGAGCGGATGGAACGGTTCAGGGACCATTTTTTTCAGCCGCTGCAATCTGCGTTGTGTCTTCTGTCAGAACTGGGAGATCAGCCACAAAGGAATTGGGCGGGAAATGACTGCCGCCGAGCTGGCTTCCATCATGCTTCAGCTCGAGCGGCAGGGGTGCCACAATATCAATTTGGTATCGCCGAGTCATGTTGTGGCACCGCTCCTTGAAGCTGTAGAGATTGCGGCCCTGAACGGGTTGACAGTACCCCTGGTCTACAACACAGGCGGGTATGATAGCCTCGAGACCTTGAAATTACTTGACGGAGTTATTGATATTTACATGCCCGACATGAAGTACGGCAGTTCTGACATGGCTCACCGCTATTCCAGGGCGCAGGATTATGCCCAGGTCAACCAGAGAGCCGTAGAAGAAATGCATCGGCAAGTAGGAGATTTAATCCTCAGCCCGGACGGAATCGCTCTCAAAGGGCTCCTTATCCGTCACCTCATCCTTCCGGGTGAGATTTCTAATGTCGACCAGGTTCTGCGCTTTATAGCAAACAAGCTTTCATCGAATACGTACATTAACCTCATGGATCAATACCGGCCATGTTATCGAGCCGGCAATTACCCGCCGTTGGACCGCCCTCTCAGCCGTGGGGAATACCTGTCCGCTGTGGAATGCGCTCACCATCTGGGATTGAACCGGCTCGACTAGCACCATTAAGTCCAAGAAAGAGGAAGGAGTCGTGCAAATGCAAGTTGTGATGCTGGTCGTGGCGATTTGTGTGATGGCGCTGGCGGAGGGGACGCCGACGGTGACGGAAGCGAAGGACAAGCGGATTCTGGACGGGTTCCTGTTGCAGGCCGGGAAGGTGGCGGAGATTCTCAATCCTGAACGCTGCCGTGAGGCGGCGAAGGATGACGCGGAGGAGACGGAGGCCAATCTATGGCAGGTTCTGCCCTACCTCCGCATGCCCCTGGCGGCCTACGAGCTGACGCACAACGCCAAGTACCTGGCGGTGTTCGTCGAGGCCTTCGAGAACATGCGTGGGGCGATGACGAAAGGGCCGGATGGCTACTTGGGATGGTATGGGAAGATCGATCCGGACTACGCCGATCCCGCCAACCCGGGCGTGCGTCTGGACGCGATCATCTCGAGCTTCGGAGTGACGGAGGCTCTTTGTGATTTTCTGAACCTGGTCTCCGAAGACCCGGCGCTCAGCCGCACCTATACGAAGCAATGCGCTGAATACCTGGACCTGGCGGAGAACCAGTTGGTGAAGAAGCACGACGTGCGGGGCGACTACGTGGAGCTGGGCAAGGGCGGGGCGATCTACCGCATGCCCTCGCAGGGGCTGAAACAGGACTACTGCGCGCGTCTCACCATGCCCCACAACAAGCACGACATCATCATGCGTGCCTACCTGGCTCTCTACCGCGTCACCGGCAAGGACGAATACATGCGGCGTGCGATCCGGCTGGGCGTGCGGTACAAGCACTGTCTGACGCTGAAGGACGGGCACTACGAGTGGTACTACTGGGACCCGGCGGGGGAGTGGGACATCAAGCCACTCAAGCCGGCCGAGTGGAAGCACTGGATGGGCCCTGAGCATCGGGGCGGCTACTACTCGCTGAGCCTGTCGCAGGCGGTGTTGCTCTATCAGTACGGCCTGGTCTTCGATAAGACTGACATGGACCGGTTCGTGAAGACGCAACTCAAGATGTGCTGGAACGGCGACTTTGCGCATCCGGTGTGGTCGCGAGTCGATGGCACGCGGCCGGCGGAGTATACACAGGGGGAGTACATCAGCGCGGCGCTGGCGCCATTCAATGAGAGGGTGGCGCAGTTCGTCTACGGTGGGGAGCGGCAGGAGTGGTTGGCCGGGCACGCGGGCGACGCGTGGCAGGCGGCCCAGGCAGGAGACTGGCTGCGCGAGAAGCTGCTGGATTACCCCGCAGCCAAGGATGACGCTCAGCCGTACTCAACGTATGGCCAACGCTTCCTTGCGAAGAAAGAGAACCGTGATTTCCTGGCTTCGCTGGCATTCGAGGTGACGGCGTCGGGGTACCAGCCGCCGCACACGCCGGCGGAGATGAAGAATATGCCGAAGGAGCCTCGAAGCCAAAGGCACCTGTCCGCGGAATAACACAGGCCAACATAGACCGTAGAGAGCCTTTCAGGAAAATGTGCTCTTGATGGAGGGTCGTGCGGGTGAACGCTTTCACCTGTCGCGACCTTGGCCCTGACAGATCGGGGCCCTCCGGTAATCTAGATCCACGGTGGTGACCCCAATAGGTCATGTGCCACTCTTTTATAAATATCCACATTTTCCATGCGGAACATCCGTCCCCCAGGACTTATCCTGGCCGACCGGGAAGAGCCTAGTTTTAGCTATTTTGGCGGTCACCAGAACTTCATGTTTCCAAAGAGGGTGTATTATTCGAAAGTCCGCAAGGAAGGGCAGCCTTTCACCGAGAGAGACCCGATCTATGGCACGGTGTACCATGTCGGCAGTGCAGCTGACGTGCAGCAACTTCTGGACGGCGAGAACGGCTACTGGAACACCTCGCATCCGCGGACGAAGGGCTCGACCGGCTACCCGGACGGATACTGGGATAAGCCGTATGCCAGGAACGATCGGTACCTGGGGGTCGACTTCACCCAGGCGATGGGGGTGGATCTATCAGACAAGAGGATGAGCGAATGGCGGAGTTTCGATGCCATAGATACGATGAACAACCTGTACACAAACTCGGGGCTGCGCCCTAAGAATCTGCTCACCGACATCGACACCTACCAGCAGGGACCGGAAGACGATCTGTATGCAGGATACCAGGTCTTGTATCTCAAGCTGGACCGCGTTCCGCGTTCGGACGAGGACTGGAGCCCGATCCTGCAAGTCATCCGCGACGGGAGCTATTTTTCGACGACGGGGGAAATTCTGATAAGTAACTACGCGGTGGAAGGATCGGGGAACAGGCGGATAATAAGCGCGGACGTAGAATGGACATTTCCGCTCGAATTCGTCGAGGTGGTGTGGGGTGACGGCAAGAAGGTTGACCGTCAGATCCTTCAGGCAACGGACCTGCCGCCGTTTGGAAAGAAGCGCTTTTCGATCCCATTCGACGCGGCCGGGAAGTCGTGGGTACGATTTGCAGTTTGGGACTCGGCCGGCAATCCCGGTTTTGCCAATGCCACCTGGCTGAGATAAATATCAGGGGCGGGGTGCAACGGGCAAAGACGAAGTCTTGCCCCTGCGGATTGGACATTTTTCCACGCTGGCCTGCAGTCAAGTGTACGCTCTGCGGGCTTTTCAGAGCGAGGAAGCAACAACTTGGCACTTCGCTAATACCTCATGGCTTCCAAGGAACGAAGCGCTTTCCCAAGTCGGATCGAGTCTTCTTGGAGTGCGGTGGCAAGCGAAGCGCGACACCGCTTTCGTTGTGTGGAAGCGAATAAATCAGGTGAGCTCGGATGTACGATTTGTCTAGCTAGTTTCTGTCGCGAAACGGGCTTTATTGAAAGCTTCACAGGTGAGAGCGCCGGTTGAACGCGCGCTCCGCCGCGCGTTCAGTAAAGCGTGCGCGGAGCGCCCGCTCCACCAAGGGCGATTCGCGACAGAAACTAGCTAGCAGCCAAAGCGCCGTCGCCGCGCGGGACCACCGTCCCACGCTCTGCCGGCGTACTCCATAATTGTCGCCATTGCAGCCACAAAAATATCCAAACCCCAATTGCCCGTGTTCTCAATGCAAGCAATCCATCTTGCAGGATATACCTGTTTAGACAATTGGGTGCCTACCTGGTAAAGTTCCTCGTTCCTCAGTGCTATTTCAGCGTGCCTCTTAGAACAAGGTCACCAGACCATATCTTATGAAGAATCTCATTCGAAGATTCACCAAAAAGGTGCCACCCTTGGACTTTGCCCGAGACTGCAACGAGTGTATCCAAAGTAGTAGTGGCCGACGGTGAATTTGCGGTGACCCCGGAGGCTGGGATGGAAAAACCGGAGTCTGGATGTGGATCAATCCTCAGATATAGAGGTGAATCAGGGTGGTTCTTGTTTTCATATTCTGTAACATTATATTTCTGCGATTCTATGAATTCTTTGAGATGCCCAGCCAGCTCGTAAGACAAGACTGACCTATAAGAAGTATATGTAATGTCCATAAGATTAGGATCATGCTTAGGAATCATTAGAGTCCCATCCTCTGCAGCCTGCAACAACCATTGAACAAATTTAGTCCTATCCATTTCTTGTGTTGACATAGCAAATCCAATCACAAGTGTGCACTCTTCGCATGGCGGTGGAGTATAAAGGACCGACACCGATTCTGCAGGGCACGAGATAATTCCCGAGGCCTCATCTTGATGTCTCAGTCGAATGCCAATACTGCAAAGACGAGAGCAACTAGAGCCAAGAGCGTCGCAACCTTTCCGGCAGGCTCGATTCGCCTTGCGTGCGTTCCATCACCCTTCTGAATCAGTCCCTCCAACCAGTGGATGTACTCCGTCGTGATCGTCAAGCAGCGAAACCACCCCACCTGGAGTAGACGAGAATCACACCCGTGACCCACAGCAAGCCAAGCCCAATTCTTCCTACCCGGCTGATCGCGGGTGGGAACCGACAGAGCACAGCTTTCTCCGCCGGCGTGGCCTTTGAGACGAGGCCGCTCATTACCATGTTGCCGAACGACACAGAGAATCCCAGCGCCAACCCGAGGAAATGCAGGATCAACAGGACCAGATTGACAGCGTTTATTGAGATGGATCCTTTCAGGCACCAGCTCCTCCCAGCCGAGGTTGTTGCGAGAACCTCGACCCTCGTATCAATTCAAGGTGTGCCAAGGCGTCCACATGTGACAGTAAGAACACAAAGATCTGGTTGCCAGGATCAGAGTGGCGCAGACGTGGCGCCTTGGGCCATGTCTGCGAGGAGGAAGCATGGACTTCCGCATCGCAGACATGCTAAGCACGCATGTCTGCGCCACCCTGCGTAGAACGAGACTAACTTTGTCTTCATTGTTAACGGTTGGCCAACGCCTTCCGCCATGGCTTCCAATAGTACTTCGGCCAACCTTCCTTAACACCTTTGTAGTCGATATCGGATACGTCGACATGCACCAGGTCAATACGGGCCGAGTTGGCATTGAGTGGTATAAAACTCAGGATCAGGATCGAGTCAGGATCATTCGGCGCGAAGTTCGAAGAGCGCCAGCGCTGCACGATCAGCTGGTTGGGGACTGTCGCCAGGGTAGTGCCGGTGATCTCGCCGCCGAACGCACTGAATTTCGACCCGGGCTTGCGACTGATTATGACCGGCGCCCCGGTGAAAGCGGCATGCGCGCTCGGGCTGAGATACATATCGTAAAGCTTCCTCGCGGATGTGGGCATAATGACGCTTTGCTTGATTAGACCTGGGATGGTGCCCTCCTTTCATGGCAACGGCCATTCATGGCAGCTTGCACTTCCAAGAAAACAGAACCAGTCCTTTGCTGCATGTCCAGTTCAGTCGTGCAGATCCCCGCTTGCCAATATCGGCCCCTTCATCTCATTGGAATCGCACGGCGCTATCGGTGCGAAGCTCAACGAGTACCGGCAGATCTTCCGATACGGTCGGAGCGAAGCCCCGACGGTGTTACTCCTCGATCGCAGCCGATTCCTAAGCTGGTGAAACCCCTGTTGTGAGGGCATTTTAGGCGAACAGGGCCTCTTGAGTATGTCTACTGAGGATTCAGGGAGGAAGCGGAACGGCTCTTCACACCCACTCTGCTTCCCAACTTTCGGATCATATCTTGAGCTTGCTGAAGATCCGGGGTTTGAAAGCCTTCGCTGAACCAGGCGAGAAGCCCCGTTAGAAGCTGAACCGCCTCACGCTTGCGGCCTTGTTCGGCCCATAATTGGCTCAAACTTACCGCGGCACGGAGTTCCAGCAACTTGGCTTCCTGCCCGCGGGCGACACCCAATGCCTGTTGGAAACAGTCTTCAGCTTCGCTGCCATGTTTCCGGCTATCCGATTGGAGCAACATGCAGCCGCGCAATCTCCGGATCTCAGCCTCGTAGAAAAAGGTCCGGCTGTTGAGGATCATCGCCAGTGCCTCATCCAGGGTGTCAAGGCCCTGCTGGAAGCATCTGCTTCTCGCAAAGGCCTCTGCGAGCAACGCCAGGTAATAAGGCCGATCCATCTCGACTCCTGTGTCACGATAGGCGGCAAGCCCCTCCTGGAGCGATTCTATCCCTTCATCAGTCCTTCCCTGGACCGACCAGGCCCATCCTCGCAATACCTTTCCCTGAGCCACCCGAGGCGGAAAACCTTGTTCACTTGCCAGATCGATGGTTGCTTCGGCCCAATCGCTAACGACCTTGTCCTCTCTCCGGTACTGGTGCAGAAAGGCGATTTGCGCCTGCGCGCTGGCGAGGCTATAAAGATGACCGGGTTTGCTGGCCAACGCCAGGGCGAGCTGAGCATTCTCCAATCCTTGATCGAGGAAACCCATGAAACACATCGACTGAGCGGCCCAGTTGCGGCTCGAAACTCCCGGATCTTCCCCGTAAGTCGCCACAAGTCCTCCATGCAGTTCAGGGTCATACAGAGTCAGACTTTCTTCGGCATGATGCAATGCACGGCGGAAGGCTCCCTGATGAAATAGTGAGCAGGCCAACAACATGTGGGAGGTCAAGCTGTTGCCGGTGTCGTGGCTCGATACCAATTGCAGGCGCTCGTTGACCAGCTCTTCCGATTTTCGATAGCGACACCGAAACTCGTGTAAAACGGCCAGCCCATACAATACTGGAAAAACCTGGGAAGGATTATTAAGTTGGCGACAGAGATCACGGGCATGATTCCAATTGTCCTCTGCTTCTGGCGCTGCCCAGCCCCTCGTCGCGACCAGCGCACGACCAAGAAGGGTGCGGAGGGCCAGCTCCTGCTCCCGGAATTCCCATCGGGAAGGATGTCGCTCAATCAATTGCAGCCCTTGATTAAGATGCTCGATGGCTTCTTGGTAGGCACTCCGTCCGGCGGCATTTTCCGCAGCAAATTCCAGGTAACGAAGCCCTTTAGAGATATCCCGCCCACGTACGAAATGAAAAGCGAGTTCCGCAGCCCTTTCCCGAGTCTCATGTCCGTAGACTGTTTCGAGTTTCGATCCCACCTGTTTGTGCATACGGATCTTTCGAGCAGCTGGCACCCCTTCATAAAGGACCTGCCAGAATAATTCGTGGATGAAGCGGAATCGGGAAGTGGCGGTTCCATCCGGCCATTCGATTGTGCCTGCCGGGGCCAGGAAGTGGCCTCGGTTGCCCATCGTGACACATCGGGCTTCTACTTCCTCATCGTTCAATTCCAGGCTGGGTGCAATTATCGCCGCCGAAAACATCATTCCTGCAATACTGCCGGCCTCGAGCACTTCCCGATCTTCAGGACCGATTTCAGCCAGCTGTTGCGCCACCAATTGCCGGAGTGTGTCAGGGATGCTTGCCCGATCCCGGAAATCCACCGACAATCCCCATCGTCCGTCCACTTGCTTCAGTATTCCCTCTCCGATCCAATGTTCCACTAAACTCAGCATGAAAAGGGGATTTCCTTCCGTTCTCTCACGAATTAGACGCAGAAACCCGGCCGAGAAGGACATGCCGGGGAACTTGATAGGCAGGAAGCGCCCAATCGATTCGTCGGAGAGAAAGGTCATGGGAATTTCTTCACAGAACCCTCGGAGCTTGAGTTCTTGGACCATGCCATACACCGGATGATCCTGCGTCTTTACACTGGTGGTCCTCAATGTCGCGATGAGAAGAATGCGGGCGGATTCCTGGCGCTGGGCCAGGCGGGCAATGAAGTCAAGGCTGGAGTAATCGCTCCAATGCAAATCCTCGAGGATAAATGCCATTGGGCGCACGGTCGAGAGGACATCCACTGCCTCCACGATCTCGCGGAGCATTCGTTCACGCGTCGATCCGACTACCCTGTGCTGAAGGAGAACCAACTGCGCGTCACTGACGAGCCAGGGCATCTGGATGAGCCATGTCGGAGCTTGATTTGCGAGTATGCGAATGATCTCCTCTCCCCCGGGCCCCTTACATAAACGGCTAAGCCCCTCCAGAACCGGCATATAGGGCTCTCCCGCACCCCTGTGTTCTAAGCACTGCCCTCGGATTATCCACAGTTCAGGACTGGCCTGAATCTCCTGTGCAAATGCATCGACAAGACTGGTCTTCCCCAACCCGGCCTCACCGGTCACAAATACTACCTGGCGTTTTCCACTCAGTGCCCGATCAAGCCGACTTCGAAGAAATGCCATCTCCTGTTCCCGCTGAACCAGAGTCGGAGCAGAAGAGAAGGGTGCGACGGTGCCGAGCTTCGGTAACGAGGTTGACTTAAACTCCGAGTAACCTTTGGCCCTCACCTCGGCCAGGAACCGGTAGCCCTTTCGAGGGATAGTCTCCACAAACTTCTCTTGGCCTTCCGTTTCGCCGAGAGCTTTGCGAAGGATACTAATATTGTGCGCCAAGTTGTTCTCTTCGACGATTGCGTCGGGCCAGATAGCGCGGATTAGCTCATCTTTGTCAAGAAGGTGTCCATGATTTCTAACCAGGACGCAGAGCGTATCGAAGACCTTCGTCCTCAACGGAATCAAGCATTCGCCACGCAGAAATCGACGCTCGTTGACATCTAAGGTAAAAGGGCCGAATTCGTAAAGCTCCGAGTCTCGGTTTGTCATGGTGGAACGGACGTGATCAGGAATAAATCATAATAACTCAAGAACTCTTAAAGGACAAAGAAGATATCACTCTGCGAGGATAAAGCTGCCAAGCAACAATTGATGTTCGCTGGAAGCCCGAAATGGCGGCGATCCAACGGAGTGACTCAATCTGATATTCAAGGAGGAAAATATGTGGCGCCCCGACCAAACTTTTTATCCCTCTCCCAAGATGGCAATGCAGGCCCCACCAGAGAATCTTGCCTACGTCGCCATGCTCAATCCGAAGCTGGAAGGAACCCCTGACGCGATCGCTGTCGTTGACGTCAATCCCGAATCCAAGAGCTACGGCCACACCATCGGCCAAGTAGATTTGCCATATGCCGGAGATGAGTTGCACCACTTCGGCTGGAACGCCTGCAGTTCCTGCCTCTGCCCTTATTCCCCCCATCCTCACATGGAAAGGCGATACCTGGTTGTGCCAGGCATCCGGTCGTCGCGAATCCATATCGTGGACACGAAGCCCGATCCCTCTAATCCCCGGATCGTACAGGTCATCGAGCCCGAAACTGTAAAGAAGAAGACCGGATATTCAAGGCCCCATACCTCCCATTGTGGCCCGGATGGCATATACATGAATGCCCTGGGATCAGGTGATGGAGAGGGCCCGGGGGGCATATTTGTCATGGATCCGGAAACATTCGAGATCAAGGGGGCATGGGAGCAAGATCGCGGGCCTCAATACCTTTCTTACGATTTCTGGTGGCACCTAGGTTACGACACCATGCTGACCAGTGAATGGGGAACCCCCAACATGTTCGAAAACGGGGTCATTCCAGATGCTCTGTTGGCCGGCAAGTATGGTCATGCCCTCCACGTGTGGGACCTGCGAGAGCGCCGTCACAAACAGGTGTTGGACCTGGGTCCTGAGCATCAGATGGTGCTGGAATTGCGTCCGGCTCACGAGCCACGCAGTGCGTTCGGCTTTGCCGGCGTGGTGACCAGTTTGAAAGATTTGTCTGCATCCGTCTGGCTATGGCATCGAAGTGCGGACAACAACGGAAAAGAGTGGAAGGTTCAGAAGGTCATTGAAATTCCAGCCGAACCGGCCAGCCCGGAGGCTCTCCCCCCGTTGCTCCAGGGCTTCAAGGCAGTCCCTCCGTTTATAACCGACATCAACCTTTCGCTGGATGACCGGTTCCTTTACGTCTCTTGCTGGGGAACCGGGGAACTCCGGCAATATGACGTCACCGATCCTTTCCACCCTCGGCATTCTGGTTCCGTCAAGATCGGGGGGATGGTCCGCCGAGGAGCCCACCCAAGCGCGCCGGGCAAACCGTTAAATGGAGGGCCACAGATGGTCGAGATCAGCCGAGATGGCCGGCGGGTCTATTTGACTAATTCCCTGTACACCACATGGGACCAGCAGTTCTACCCCGATGGCATCAAGGGATGGATGGTGAAAATTGATACCAATCCCGAAGGGGGAATGCAATTCGATCCCAAGTTCTTCCTGGAATTTAACGGGCTGCGACCGCACCAAGTCCACTTGGAAGGCGGGGACGCCTCGTCAGACTCCTATTGTTTCTCATGAGGTGAAGTTATGAGTTTTGGACACGAGGGAACTTTGTGGCCCTGGATGGCACTCCTCCTTCTGGGAGCCTTCCATGGGCTTAATCCGGGGATGGGGTGGCTGTTTGCAGTCGCCTTGGGGATCCAGGAGCAGCGTCGCCGGGCGGTTTGGCAGGCACTGTTCCCGCTTGCCCTTGGGCATGGGTTGGCCATTGCCGCAACGATCCTGGTAGTGATACTGGCAGGGGCGATGGTTTCTTCAAGTCAGGTAAAGCTTCTGGTGGCGGGAATTTTGATCTCTTTTGGTCTTTACCGGTTTTTCCGCCACTGTAATCCCCGCGCGGGAGGAATGAAGGTCGGCTTATTGGGATTGACGACGTGGTCTTTTCTCATGGCTTCGGCGCATGGCGCCGGGCTCATGGTGCTGCCGGTTTTCCTGGGGATCACGACGAACATGCCGTGTCATGAGGCGCACTCCGCGCATCTGCAGGGTGTTCCAGGACCGCTGACTGGCTTGCTGGCGACGCTTGTCCACGGAGGTGGCTACCTGCTGGTCACCGCCATCATTGCTGTGATCGTCTTCGAGAAACTCGGGGTGGGGTTGCTTCGCAAGGCCTGGATTAACCTCGACCTGCTCTGGTCAACTGCCTTGATCGTCACGGGGAGTCTGGCATTGACAGTTTAGGTCATTTGAATCGACATTCCCATCCATGGGAGGGATAACTGAGCGCGATTGAAAATACCCAGAGACTACGCGATGCGACTGGACCGGAGTCCTTCACTCCAGGAAGGAATGGGAGAACGATTCAGGCGCTATGTCGTCACTGTCTCACGATCCGGTTCCTTGCACGTGCACCCTGGCTCGGCGCGCATTCAGACTGAAGTCACGTTCGACGCTGCGGTACCACGTGTCGTCATCCGCCGCGCCCCAGTCCACCCACTGTTCGTCGGTCATGGAAGCGCGCCATTGTAGGAAGAGTTCAGCATCAGGTCCGGCGGGATGCCGCAGTTGCCAGGTGCCGCTCTCGATAATGTCGCGTATCTTCTGCCCGACTAAAAGGGGTGAAGCTGGATTTTGCAGAACAGCGGTGAACAGACCCGTCATACGGCGCGTGTGCGGGTAGTGTGATGCGGAGGGTTCCTCTGTGAGGCGTCTGGACATAGCCGTGTCGATAACCCCTGGCTGGACGATAGCCACCCGGATGTTGAATGGTTTAACCTCTTGCGCCAGGGCCTCGCTAAGCCCCTCCAAGGCAAACTTCGACGCCGCGTAGGAGCCTAAAGGGGATGCCGAGATGCGCCCGGCCACCGAGGTGATATTGATGATGCAACCGCTTTGGCGGGCACGCATCTGCGGTAACACCGCCTGGATGCAACGCAGCGCCCCGAAGTAATTCGTTTCCATCACGGCTCGGGAATTAGAGAGGCTCAGTTCTTCAATGGAGCCTTGACGCTCAATGCCGGCATTGTTGACCAGGACATCAAGAGGGCCGTTGGTCTTTTCAATCGCACCGATAGCCTCGGTGACAGACGTGTCAGAGTCCACATCCATGACAGAGACGTAAATCGGCAGTCCTTCTCTTTCCGCCGTCTGCGCCAGCTCAGGGGCGCTGCGCGGGTTACGCATTGTCCCATAGACGGTGTGGCCGGCGCGTCCCAGGACCAGGGCGGTTGCCATGCCGATGCCCTTACTAGTTCCAGTGACCAATATGGATGCCATATGCTATCTCCTCTTTCTGTAGGTTGACTCTCCCGTGCGGCGACCAGGTGTGTAGCAACGAAGCGGAGTTGCCACAAAACCACAGATACTGTGATAGCACCCGGTCCGTCACAAAGCTGAAACCACTGATTAACAAGCCATTTTGCACTGAAAATCTGATGATCCCAGCATTCGCGAGATGCTTCGTCCTTCATATCTCTTCAGCTGGCATGAATGTCGGTTTTGAGCGAGGATGTTATGCCCGCCCCCTGCAGAAGTCAACGGGGAAACAGTGGTGAAGAATTAGTGAGCCTCGTTCTCTTGTTTAGAAGAACGAGTAGCCGTAGAAAGAAGGGAGCCCCCAGATGAGCGCTCCCCAAATATCTCTGCTGTAAATTGAAACCGGGAAAGGGAACCACTAACTAAGGAGGGCTAACGCGATTGGCAAGGTCGCTGCACTCCCCAGTTGATGTCAGGAACAACACTCTCTTTTTTATCAAGGTCGAGAATGCCAAGTGTCATACTAACGTAATAATTCATGCAGAGATGTAACACTCAGGTAAAAATTTCAAGCTTTTTCCCACTGTTCCCGGAGCAATTTAACGGCCCGAGGAATCGTGACGGTTCGGTCTCCTGCTGAGCCGCATTCCAAGCTTACATAGTCCTGATAGCCAATCCATTTCAAGCCGCGGAACCCCTCAACATAGTCATCGCCTTCGTCTTCTCCAGGCATGTTTCGTTTCTTGCGGCTGGCAATGTGAACATGATGAAGATACTTGCCACCCGAGATAAATGCTCCGAGGTCGCTCGGTTCTTCCCAAGTCATATGCCAGAAGTCTCCCATGCAACAGATGCCGGGGTTATGGACGTCGCGGCAGATCGAGGCAGCATCTGCCACCAGGCGCAGAAAGAAGGCCTCTTTGCGGTTTAAGGGCTCGAGCAGCAGACGAGTGCCAGCCTGGTTGGCACGATCGCCCAATTCCGGCAACAATTGCACCAGCAGTTCCCGGGATGACTTGTTGCCCAACTTGGTCTGGTTATTGAAAGCCGGGACTACGATCAAGCCCGTGGATTGCAGAGCCCCGGCTGCAGTCAGAATTTCCTTGATGGAATCAATGGCCTGGCGTCGCACTGGCTCCTGCTCAGAAACCAGAACTCCCTTGTAACCCGCGCAGACAGCGCTGACCTTGATTTTCCGGCCAGTCAAGGCCTTCTGAAATTCTTCGACTCGTCCGTTTAATCCATTGCCACCCGGCTCAATTCCCTCAAAGCCATTTTCCTCCAGGAAATCCAACTTCTCCGCCAGCGTCTTGCCCGGAGCCACGCCTTCCTGACAAGAGAGCTTAAGTAGGGCATTCTGAGCCGGTACAGGCAACCCGCCAGTCTGACCAGCCGCGTTCATAACTGCGGCCATTCCTGCCGCCGCAGAAACACCGATAAAACTGCGCCGTCCAAGTAGCATGGTTATTCTCCTTCAGCGAAAAAGCCGTCAAGCAGACTTTCTATCCAATGATCGAATCCAGATATCTCCTCTATCCGAGTGCAATTCAAAGTGCGACTGGAGATGCCATGTATCCACGGTATGTTGACGGAAGCGGGACGAGGGCGTCCCGCCTCCAGAGATCTGAAGACGCCGCGCTCCCACGGCGACGGAACCATGAATAAACGAGTCAATTCTGCCGCACTTTGAATCGCACCCCTCTATCCGAGCAATTTAATCAACTGACAGAGGAGAGCGAGCGCCCCAAACCCGGTATCCCCCTGCAAACACGGTTGTCAGTAGGCACAACCACGCAAACCAGTCCCCAAACCGTGTATAGACGGTTTTCGTTGACTTAAACGCAAAGTCCCCTTCGAGAAGTGTCCGCTCATTCAGCCTGGTCCTTTTCAAAACCACCCCGTCGGGATTGACGACCGCACTAATTCCATTATTCGCGGCTCTCAGAAGATAGCGCTGGTTCTCGACAGCTCTGAGCCGGGCCATATTCAAATGCTGGTAGGGCGCAGCTGAATCTCCGAACCAGCCATCATTTGTTAAATTGAACAATGCCCCTGCCCCCATGTCGACTGAGCGTCTGACTAACTCTGGGAAAATCGCTTCGTAGCACACAAAACTGCTGATTCTGTGTTCCTCGTCGAGAGGCGACACCACCAGCCGGGATCCCGGCTTAAAGCTTCCAGCCTCGGTGGAGATTTTGTCGACAAAAAAGAAGACTCGGGGATATGGCACATATTCTCCAAAGGGCACCAGATGCACTTTATCGTATTGTGAAACCAGATTTCCCTCGGGAGAGAGCAGCGCCACGCTATTGTAGGGATCCTCGGCCCCCGTTTCCGGATCACGCTTAAAGTCCACAAAGCCAAAAAGAAGATGACTGGTAGAGTCTCTTGCCAGCATGGACATCCGCAGTCGAAAAACCGGGTCGCGATTGAAATAGAAGGGAGCCGGAGTTTCCGGCCAGATTGTGACACGAACAACACTGGAGGGTAAGCCCTTGTCTTTCGACACGGCTGCCAGTGACAAATGGGACAGGCTGTTCAGGACTGACAACTTTGATTCAAGGTCCCATTTCTGTTCAGGAGAGAGGTTTGGTTGAACGATGTATGCGCGATGTGTGGACTGCTGAGTCCCAGAGTGCCAGAGTGCCGAGAAT
>DATKMG010000733.1:0-6752 GCA_035541995.1 Terriglobia bacterium | reverse complement strand
GTACCGGGTTTGAGTCATAAGAGAAAGCCTCCTTATCAAGATCATAGATTGATGAGTGATATCCTTGGCGTGTAAACGACCAGTAACCTCTGGAAGAGATGAAACCTGGGAGATAGTGACAGCTTGTTTTCTTTAAACCGGTCTTAGCTCCGGAGACACCGGACGAAAGAAAGTATAAGTAGGTTAGCAATCGATATGCCAAGAATAGAAAGTGTTCATTTTGCTTGTAAGGCCCTGCAAGCACAATGGATTTAGCAGGACAATGCCTACCTCCCAATCTTGAATTCTGTCTGATTTGTTGGCTGGAAATACGAAAAACTATAATGGAAGTACGTAATTTAGTATAGCGTAGTAGATCCTCTTTAGTTCAAAACTAGAACCTCAATCGGTCTGTACTACGAGTGGGGTAGGCAATTTGTCTAGAGCAGTTCGGGAATCTCCAGGATTACACACTGGCTTTCCGTTGCTCACTCATCATTATTTCTGATTGCTTTTCTTTTTCGGTGAAATCGGCTCGAGAAGAAGAAGCGAATGTCGAACAACAGGCGGGCAGGCAAGTTGAATTCGAATAAAGGGCCCCATGACCTTTTCAACCTCACCACCGCCGATGAAAATGGTGGTCTTGGGGGGAGTGTGGGAGCCGATCTCCGAGCGGCGATTAGTTTAACTCGGGGGTCGCCGCGACGGAGCGCGGCGTCCACCTCCAAACCCGCATTTTCATAAGAGTCAGATTACTAACTCAAGACCATTCCCACTTGCTAGTCTCCACCTATGACGTGGAAAAAAAACGGATAGGATCCTGGATTAAAAGAGGCACCGCTACCCATCTCACTGCGAGTTGCCGTAAAGCGCGGTATAATCAGGGTCTCTGTCATTCAGTCGATGGCTATGGAGGTTGCGCATGAATGCCGAACAATTACGGGAACTTCAAGCTCCCCTCAAAGAAAGATACCGGAATGAGCCTGAAGCTGCCCGCGTAACCCTGATTGCTCGAGGTCGTCTTGGAGCGGGGATTACCTGCAAGGTTGAGACTGGCAAGAGGCTCGTCCAGGCTGGGCTCCATCCAGCCACAGGAGGAGATGGGTCGGCCGCCTGTTCCGGCGACATGCTCCTGGAAGCTCTGGTTGCTTGCGCAGGGGTGACTCTCCGTGCCGTTGCAGCCTCGATTGGAGTCGTCATTCATGGTGGGACTATCACGGCTGAGGGAGACCTGGATTTCCGCGGGACTCTGGCCGTTAATAAAGAGGTACCAGTCGGTTTCGAGGCCATCCGTCTCAGCTTCCAGCTTGAGACAAGTGCCAACCCGGAACAATTGGAGACCCTGATCAAGCTGACCGAACGCTACTGTGTGATCTATCAGACTCTACGACGAGGCCCGGCCTTGACGGTATCGTACGAAATTGAAAAATAGAGGGTGGAGACAAAGAGGATTCGGATAGACTTTTGCAGGGTAGCAGACCCGATCATCCGACATGGAAGATATTGAGAAAATAGTGCTACTTCAGACATAACTGCGATAGACTCTTCCGGGAACCCAGGAAAAATGAAAGGAGGCATTATGCGAAATTCCCGCAGTGCGTTGACGTCGGCGGCGATAGCCAGCCTTGTACTGGTGTGCATCCCGGTGGCCCTGACGGCTCAGGAAACCGCGATTCTGACCAAGGATCAGTTGACTCAGGTAGTACCTTCCGGTTTCTATTTTGACGGCAAGAGCGCGTCTACCCAAATGTACAATGCTACGGGAGTACGGTTTGGTGAGAAGCGCCATGTAATCGCAGCCTTAGTGGATACGTCCGGCTATGCTACCGACGTTCGAGAAAAGGTTGAGGGGTTCTTGATTGCCGACCTCGCGGTCAAGATTGGGGACAAAGAATTAGGGGTGGGCGCTTATGCTTTTGGTTTCACCAAGGAGGGGGTATTGAACGTCTTCGACCTCGCTGGAACCCAGCTTTTTTCTGTCAAAGGAACGCGGGATAATGCGCTACGTGCCCCACGCCCGCTGGTGGCGGTCAAGGGTGCCGACGGCATTCGTCTCTACCGGGGTAAAGATTTTGTCATTGTGGGACCCAAGTAATCTCATTCGAAACAAGGTCAGAATGACAAAGAGAATTACATCCGTCGGAGGAACGGAGAGCCTTGAAGCCCGGATACCTAGGCCCTTGTCGATCAAGGAGTCACTCAGATGATTCGTCTGTGGTCGGCCACACTGATCTCGTGTCTGGCGGTCGTGTCTGCGGTTGCAGCCCCTTCGCTGCCCGGCGGGTACTTCCGTTTAATGGAGGCAGGTATCGACCGGGTGGAGGAGCGGCTCAAGGCTGAGCCCAGTGCCGATCTGGCAGCCTTGGAAAGCCGGCCAGACTGGAAGCATTTTCCTTACGCGATTTTAGCGCCAGCCGTGCTTTATACCAAGAAGCATCCTGCTAACGCGCACTACCATGATCCTCGTATGCTCGCCCTGGCTGTTCGCATTGGAGATCTTCTGGCAAGCGAGAACGAGAAGGGCAGTTACGAGCCGCGTTTGGACAGTGATTGGGACACTGGTTTGTGGTTGGAGACCTATCGACTCCTGACGCCAGAACTGGGGGAAGAACGTCGTAACCGCTGGAAAACGGAGATCGAGAAGAATGTGAGCCTGGTCGTTCCCGGCCTGAAGGAGAGGTTGGACTTCCCCTGGTACAATTCTCCCTATATTGGCACGTCGCCAAACCACTACGCTCTGTGGGCATCTTTGATTCATCAGGGGGGGCAGGTGTTTGGTAACCCCGAGTGGGTGGAACTGGGAACGCAAGTCCTGCGCCGCTATGCGACCTTGGAGCAAACCAGCGACGGTTACTGGGGCGAACATAGTCGCTCCGGTCCTACAACGGGGTATAACCATCTGACGTTTACCGCCTTGGCATCCTATTTTGAGAACAGCCAGGACTCGATGGTTCTACCTGCGCTCCGGCGTGCCACAGACTTTCATAAGTACTTTACCTATCCAGACGGAATCCCGGTGGAGGTCATCAATGACCGCAACCGACGCTGGGACGTCGACGCGTGGGGGCACTTCGGTTTTTCACAGTTTCCAGACGGCCGCCGCCTGGCCGAGTTCTTGACCGGTTTCTTGCGGGGAGAGACCCTGAGCATGAATTCGCTGGGACGAATTTCCCAGGACGCCCTCTATTATCATGAGGGCCCCACTGAGCCTATCCCACAGGATCTGCCTCGCTACTCTTATCAGATGGCGGTTCCCGCCGGGATTCGTAAGACCGGGCCTTGGGTAGTGTGCCTGTCCGGATTAGTTGATACTCAGGCTGTTAATAATCAGTTTTATCTAGACCGCCAGGGGCACTTGAGTATCTTCCATCAGAAGCTTGGCCTGATCATTACAGGTGCTAATTCCAAACGCCAGCCTGAATTGGCCACTTTCCGGGAGAAGCTCTCCAGCCAGATAATCCACATGCCTCTCAGTTCCCGCCTGCAAATGAATGAGCAGAGCGACAGGCTTTCACTGGCATTTGACACATTCTTCAGCGACCTTTACGTGCTTCCTCCTTCGGCAGAAGATCTGAACTTCCGTTTTGTTATATCGGGCAAAGGAACACCGCCGGAGGAGGCTTGGCTAACCTTGCAGCTTTGCCTGAAGCCGGGCGAGGCACTGGAAACCGCCAGCGGCAAGAAGTTCGTGTTGGGATCGGACCGAATTGATCTTCAGGCAGGTGAAATTGGGGATTGGATGAGTCATCACGGTTGGAGATTGAGAGTCGATCCCACTGCAAGGTTGGAATGGCCGATATATCCGCACAATCCATACGCCGATGCGCCCGAGACCAGTCTTGGCTATGCTGTGGGGGCTCTCTCTGTGGCTCTGGTTCTGAAAGAACAGCCACATCGCTATGTCCGGCCTCGTGAACAGGAAATCGCTTTCAGTTTGAGTGTGCCCTGAATGAGACGGCAAAAGTCCCATCAATTCAGGTTTCGTCGGTGTATAGGAAGTTGCCCAACCTAGAAAGGGGTTCACCGACGCAGCCGGGTGTGTTAGCATCCCCCCACGATTTGACCCTGCCAGGATTCCGAGGCGGGCCTTAAGATTGCCATCTATCCAAACTGGACGGGGGATTGATGATGAATAGCAAACCTGTAAGTACCAACTTGCCCACATCGGCACCACCCGATCGGATTGTTTCCGTGGATGCCCTGCGCGGTTTCGACATGTTTTGGATTGCCGGGGGCGGACCGCTGGTGATGGAGTTCTTCCGACTGTTCTCCAACCCGCTCCCGCCTGGGCTAGAGCGGCACTTCGATCATGTGGAGTGGGAAGGATTCGTAGGATGGGATCTGATCATGCCCTTGTTCATGTTCATTGTCGGAGTGGCCATGCCCTTCTCGGTGGGGAAGCGAGTCGCGCGTGGCGACAGTCGAGGGAGCATTTATCGCAAGGTGCTCTGGCGCACCTTGGTGTTATTTGTTCTCGGCATCGCGGCCCAGGGTAATCTGTTGGCTTTCGACCTCAGCAAACTCCACCTTTACTGTAATACTCTTCAGGCCATCGCTGCTGGTTACCTGATATCCTCCATTGCCCTTGTGGAGTTGCCCGTGCGTTGGCAGATTGCATTGGTTGGCGGCTTACTGCTTCTTTACTGGCTCCTGATGGCGCTTGTCCCTGTGCCAGGAGTTGGCCGCGGCGTCTATACACCGGATGGCAATCTGGCCATGTGGGTTGACAAATTTCTGCTTGGAAGATTTCAAGATGGAACAACTTACACCTGGATCCTCAGTAGCCTGGCTTTCGGGGCCACCGTGCTGATCGGTGTTCTGGCCGGTCATCTTCTGCGGCTCCGGCAGCCTGGGGCGAAGAAAGTAGCCCTGCTTGTCGTTTCCGGTCTCGGATGTCTGTTGGTAGGATGGATATGGAGCTTTAGCTTCCCGATCATCAAGCACATCTACTCCAGTTCCATGGTGCTCTGGGCAAGCGGTTGGTGCTTGCTGCTTTTGGCGTTGTTCTACGGGATCATTGACGTGTTGGGGTTCAGGCGCTGGGCCTTTCCATTTACGGTTGTGGGAATGAATGCTATCGTTGCTTACTTGGCGCCAGATTTTATCGCATTCAAGTTTTCCAGTGAGGCATTATTCGGCGGATTGGCCAGACATCTAGGCGCATTTGGTAATGTTCTGGTGGCCTTCGGGACGTTTGGAATCCTCTGGGTTGTCCTTTACTACCTTTATCGCAACAGGACGTTCGTCAGAATCTAGTGTGAATGTTCTGAGTTCCATGGTGGCCGCCTTCACTCTGGAGTTCTATCGGGGGGTGGCCATTTCTCTCCTGCAGGTGGTCGTACCCTGTGTTTTCAACGGATGTTTCTTCTCTCCTGGCCCCACAGTGAATCGGCCTCCATGCCTAACCTGCTTGATCTTCCGCCTGAGGCGCTATAATCTCCGAGGCAAAATGGGGAAGCGGGACATTCTGCGATTTCACGTACAGCCAGATCGAGGAGCTAACCATCGGTTACGGGAAGCTCGACATTCTCTGGCTCGACGGATGGTGGGTTAACCCGTGCAA
This sequence comes from Terriglobia bacterium, assembly GCA_035541995.1. Taxonomy (GTDB): domain Bacteria; phylum Acidobacteriota; class Terriglobia; order Versatilivoradales; family Versatilivoraceae; genus DATKMG01. Next base: position 1,210 of record DATKMG010000733.1, on the reverse strand, counting down.
TCGAGGCCAGGACGTCAATATGCCCCGCATTGCCGAAATGGCTCGATCTTATCAACCGGGACTCATTATTGTCGATCGGGCAGTTCCGGGCCGTTACGAGAATTCTCGCACTCCAGAGCTAGAGGTTCCGGATAAGCCGCTAGATGGCCCTTGGGAAACCTGTATGACCACGGGGAATCAACGGAACGTGAATGAACATTACCGAAGCCGTTAACATTTCTCTGAGTTCCATTCGAGCCAATAAACTCCGGTCATTTCTGACATTGTTGGGGCTGATTATCGGCGTAATGACCCTGATCCTGGTGATGACCATTGTCCAGGGGGCCAACTTATACGTTGAAGAGAAGATCGCGGACCTGGGCACCAATGTCTTTCAGGTCTCGAAGACGCCCCTGGTTGTCACGGACTTCCAGGAGTATGCAAGGGCGCAACGCTACAAAGACCTCAACCTGGAAGACCTTCAAGCCATTCGGGAGCAATGCCACGGATGCCAGGCCGTAGGCGCGCAAGTATCGACTGTCACAACTGTGAAATATGGTAACGAATCAGGAGAAGACACCAGCATTCGGGGGGTTACCTCCAATATGTCGGAAATCAGCACTGTCAATGTGGAAGACGGCCGTTACTTGACTGCTTACGAGGAAAGCACGGCCAGCCCGGTGTGCGTTGTCGGAAGGGATGTCATTGACCATCTTTTTCCGCAAGTGGGCGCCATTGACCGGTGGATTCGGATCGCGAATCAACCGTACCGTATAATCGGGGTTGCCGAACGGATCGGAAATGTTCTGGGACAAAGCCAGGACAACTTTGTCTTGATCCCGTTGAGCTGCTTCTTCAAGGATTTTGGGTCCCATCGCAGCATCACTTTGCAGGTCAAATGCTCCAGCAGCGACAAGATCGAACCGGCACAGGCTCAAGTAAGGATGATCTTACGCAGTCGGCGGCATGTTCCATTTAATAGTCCCGACAATTTTTACATGGCCACTTCCGATACGTTTCTATCCTTGTGGGCCAGCATTAGTTCGGCTTTCTTCATGGTGTTTATCATGATTTCTTCCATAGCTTCCATCGTGGGCGGGATCGTCATTATGAATATCATGCTGGTTTCAGTCACAGAGCGCACTAAGGAGATCGGGATCCGGCGAGCAGTGGGTGCCAGGGAGATAGACATTCTCTGGCAATTTCTGGTCGAGGCCTTGGTACAATGTGT
>DATKMG010000732.1:0-8094 GCA_035541995.1 Terriglobia bacterium | reverse complement strand
CCGGAGTGGTGGATCAATCAGATCCGTTCCATCGGAAACAGTTATCTAAAATGGCAGTTTGATTACCCGGCCAATGCAATCGACTATAAGAATTATCGCACGTTCCTTCACCTGGCGGGCGTGAAAAAGGGCGACTACCTGCAGGAGACAGACACGATTTCCCGGATGGTGTATGGGTTGGCTTCAGCGTATCTGTTGACCGGCGAGGAGCACTTTCTCGAGGCGGCCGAGAAAGGGACCCTGTACCTGTGTGACCATATGCGATTCTATGACAAGGAAGAAGATTTAGTTTACTGGTACCATGGAATTAAAGTCCAGGGTGATAAAGAGACCAAGCTCCTCACCTCGGAATTCGGGGATGACTACGACTCGATTCCGATGTACGAGCAGATATACGCGATGGCTGGCCCAACACAGACCTACCGCGTGACCGGCGACCCCAAAATCCTGTGGGATATTGAACATACTATTGACCTGTTCGAAAAGTACTACAAGGATAACACATTGGGGGGATACTTCTCCCATATTGACCCAATCAGTCTCGACCCTCGGGCGGAGTCCCTCCGCCACAACCGGACCCGAAAGAACTGGAACTCAGTCGGTGACCATGCACCGGCCTACCTGATTAATTTGTATCTGGCGACCGGCGAGCAGAAATATGCAGATTTTCTCGAATATACCTTTGATACCATCGCCCGGTATTTCCCGGATTACCAGAACAGCCCATTTGTCCAGGAGCGATTCCACGAGGATTGGAGCCGTGACACAACCTGGGGGTGGCAACAGAACCGCGCCGTGGTTGGGCACAATCTCAAGATTGCCTGGAACCTCATGCGGATGTATTCGCTCAAACCGAAAGAGGAATATGTGGCCCTCGCACGCAAAATTGCCGAGGTCATGCCAGCCGTAGGCTGCGATCTACAGCGGGGGGGATGGTACGACGTTGTCGAGCGAGAGATCAAACCGGACGGTCAACATTTCCGTTTCGTATGGCACGACCGAAAAGCATGGTGGCAGCAGGAACAAGCAATTTTGGCCTACCTGATCTTGCATGGGATACTGCGAGATACGGAATACCTCCGCCTGGCACGGGAAGCCGCGTCGTTCTACAATGCGTTTTTCCTGGATCACGATGATGGCGGTGTGTACTTCAACACCTTGGCCAACGGCCTTCCCTACCTCCTCGGCAACGAACGCTTTAAGGGCAGCCACTCCATGAGCGCGTATCATTCCATGGAACTGTGCTACCTCTCGGCGACGTACATCAATTTGCTAATATCGAAAGAACCTCTCTGTCTCTACTTCAAACCGTATCCGAATTCTTTCAAGAATAATATCCTGCGGGTGTCTCCGGATATTCTTCCCCCCGACTCCATTTTCATTGAAGAATGTTTCATTGATGGCAAACCCTACAACAATTACGACCCGAAAGGGTTGACGGTGCAGTTGCCCGATACGAATGAAAGGCTGACGGTCAAAGTCAAGGTGTCACCAAGAACCTGGCTTGATCGATAGTGGAGAAGACCTATGCAGGTCAACATGTCGGCGGTCAGCGATATTCGGGTATTTCAACTGGAAGGCAGTCTGGATGGGAAAACGGCCCCAGATGTCCAGCGGCAAGTTCTTCCGAACGCTGAGGGACATAGCAAAGTAATCCTGGATTTGACCAAGACGGATTATGTGTCGAGCGCCGGACTTCGGATGCTGCTGCTCCTGTACCGTCAACTCAAGGCAAAGGGCGGGACAATCGTTCTGGTGGGAATGTCCGAAGAAATCAAAGACGTCATGTCGAACACAGGTTTGATCAAATTCTTTCTCGTTGCGGATACTTTCGATTCCGGCGTGGCAGCCCTTCAATAGGGTTCCACTCGGTGCTGTGGCCTCGGGACAGGCATCACCCCGACGGTCCTTTGCATCAGGCGAGACGAGACTGATGGAAGGCTAAAGAGGCTGACATGACAATTGATCAACTATTGGACCAGCGCATCGATTATTATCCCACCCATGAACATGAGGGGCTTAAATTCCGGCGCGGACGACCGATTCCCTTCGGCGCCACGCTCGTGCCGAATGGCGTCAATTTCTCGATTTTCTCCAGCGCAGCCATCGCATGTACGCTGGTGTTGTTCGAGAAAAGGGCCCCGAAGCCCTTGGTGGAAATCCCCTTCCCCGAGGAGTTCCGTATCGGTAACGTGTACTGTATGATCGTTTTCGATCTGGACGTCGAAAACATTGAATATGGGTATCGCTTTGATGGCCCGTGGGATCCTGGAGCAGGCCACCGCTTCGATAGGGCCAAGATCCTCTGTGACCCCTATGCGAAAGCGATCGGGGGACGCGATGTCTGGCTTCAGCAGCCTGACTGGAATGACGTATACCAGCATCGAGCCCGGCTCGTGTTTGAGGACTTCGACTGGGAAGACGATCGTCCACTCGAAACCCCGATCGAAGACCTCGTCGTTTACGAGATGCATGTCCGGAGCTTCACGAAGCATCCTTCTTCACGGGTCAAGCATCCTGGGACCTTCGCCGCCATCCGAGAGAAGATTCCCTATCTGAAGGAATTGGGGATCAACTGCCTTGAATTGATGCCTATTTTTGAATTCGATGAGTGGGAAAACAGCCGGAAGCATCCCGAGACGGGTCAGTTACTCGTGAATTACTGGGGGTATAGCACCCTCGGATTTTTCGCACCCAAGATGGGATATGCCGCTACGGGACACCTCGGAATGCAGGTGGATGAATTAAAGACCGTAATCAAGCACCTCCACGGCAACGGGATTGAAGTCATACTTGACGTTGTCTTTAACCACACTGCCGAAGGAGATCACCGCGGACCCACAATATCTTTTCGAGGCATCGATAATCGAATCTACTACATGCTCACGCCCGAGGGGTACTACTTCAACTTTTCGGGGTGCGGCAACACCCTCAACTGCAACAACCCCGTTGTGCGGAACGTGGTGCTTGACTGCCTGCGGTACTGGGCATCCGAGTATCATATCGACGGGTTCCGTTTTGATCTTGCGTCCATCCTCGGTCGCGACCCCATGGGGTACCCGCTTGCAAACCCCCCCCTGCTGGAGACCCTGGCCCACGACCCGATTCTCGCCAAGTGCAAATTGATTGCCGAAGCCTGGGACGCAGGCGGCCTCTATCAGGTTGGTTCGTTTCCAGCCTACGGGCGATGGGCCGAGTGGAATGGCAAATACCGCGATACTCTCCGGAAGTTTTTGGGAAGTGATCCCGGACAGGTTGGCGAACTCTCCCAGCGCATTCAGGGTTCACCTGATCTGTATTACTACCGTGGCCCCACCGCGAGCGTCAATTTCATCACGTGCCATGATGGCTTCACCCTCCGCGATTTATTCTCTTTTAACGGCAAACACAACGAGGCGAACGGAGAAGACAACAACGATGGCGCCAACGACAACAACAGCTGGAACTGCGGGTGGGAGGGTGACACCGACAACGCGGACATAGACTCTCTTCGCCGTCGACAAATCAAGAACGCGCTCACGCTGCTCCTGGTCAGCCAGGGGATCCCCATGATCCTGATGGGTGATGAGATGGGAAGAACCCAGAACGGAAACAACAACACCTATTGTCAGGACAACGAGCTGAATTGGCTGGACTGGAGTCTGCGGGAGAAGGACAGCGACCTATTTCGGTTTGCCTGTAAAATGATTCAGTTCAGGCATGCCCATCCGGTCCTGCGAAATCGGTACCATTTCCAGCACCGTGATTATATCGGCAGCGGTTATCCGGATATCAGTTTTCATGGAACCCAAGCGTGGAATTGCGATTGGTCCTTTCATAGTCGTGTCTTTGCCTTCCTGCTGTGTGGAGAACATGCAAAACAGGGTCAGGCAAAGGACGATTTCATTTACATTGCGATGAATATGTACTGGGAGGCGCTGAGCTTTAACCTTCCCGCATTGCCTGTTGGGCGAAATTGGTATGTGTTTGCGAATACGAGCATGCCGTCTCCCGAAGACATCCACGAAATCGGTCAGGAACCCGTGCTTGAGGATCAGAACACCATCCTGATCGGCCCGCGGGGAGTCATGGCGTTGGTGGGACGATAATTCCTGGCTGCATAAAGATTAGGTAGCGAAGCGGTCAATGGCCAAGGCAGAGGAGGCAGCGATGTCTTTCAGTGTTTCGTCTCAAATCACGAATGATGTTGCCAGGTTTTTCCTTTCCGGCGAGCTGGATGCCAGCTCTGCGAACGCGTTCAGGACGGAAATTGAAAAGGTTGCCGCCCAAAAGCCGAAGCAACTGGTCCTGATGGTTAAAGATCTGGCCTTTATGGCGTCGGCGGGCTTGCGCGTTCTGATTTTTGCAAAGCAGAAGCTTGGAGTAGATGTGCCGATTTATATCGTCAGTCCTCAGCAGCCCATTATCGATACCTTGCAGATGACAGGCTTCCATCACAGCGTGCACATCGTCAACGAATATCCAGAGTGAATGAACCGACTCTGGGCATGCGATGAACTCGTTTTCGCGAGAATGCCGACATGGACAGTAAAGCATTTGCTGGGACCCTCGATTCTCTGGGTCTGATTCGCGACTATGTGAAGGCCGCGGCGACAATGGCCGGATTGGACAAGAAGCGGACGTATGATCTGTGCCTTGCCGTGGACGAGATCGCCACCAATATCATTCTCTATGGGTACCAAGCAGCAGGACTTTCAGGCGAGGTCGTCGTCCGGGCAGAGATAGATGATCAGAATCTGACAGTAACCTTGGAGGATGAGGGCGAATCGTTCAATCCCCTACAGCAGACAATGCCAACAGAGGAAGACCTGACGCGAGCCCTGGAAGACCGGCCGATTGGCGGATTGGGATTGTTCTTGGCCATTAAGGGAATCGACGAATTCAAGTATGAGCGAGTCCGCGGACGTAACCGAAATATTTTTGTCGAGCATCTCCCCCCTGCTACCCAAACCAGGGAGACGGCCCAAGCATAACCTGTCCGGCAATGCCTGCCGTCCTGGGGATTGAGCAGGAGCTTCTGTGGGGAGGTCTTCTGTGGGTTTCTTTTCTGCGGTCGCTGCCCGTCTCTGCGTACTTTGCACACAACAAAGAACTTCTGGACGGAATAAACAAGTGGATTGCGCCAGTCTGATTCTTGACAGCAATGGCGCCCACGAGCCTCCCATTATTGTTTGACATCTTGAAGACAGGTGGCCCTGTCGCTGTTTGTTTTGATGTTTTCCCTCGAATGCGATACCTTTCGACATAGTCCAGGGGTCACCCGGTGCGAGAAACCGACGGCGTACCAAACATAATGAATGCTGAACGGGGCCATTCGCGCTTCGCGCGGAAGCCAACACGCAGGGCGGATACTTTGTTGCGAGAATTTTGCGTTGTCCCGGAGTTCGCCACGGATTCTTTGAGGAATGCAGTAACTCTCTCGCTGTGAGCGGAGTTGGCCGGCCCCCACCGATCCGCATGTTGGTTCAAGTTATCAAGATCAAGAGGTCTCGACCATGGCTGAACCGGAGCCACGCTTCAACCGCAAGATCCGGACGCGCATGCTGGTGCCGATCCTGGGCTCAGCGGCGGCGGTCCTGCTGGTGTTGGGCTACACCCTATATACCACCGCCCACCAGGTGGTGAAGGAAGAGGTGGAGGCCAGCGTCATCGGTCACCTGAACCGTGGCGCCGAGTCGGTGGACGCTTGGCTGAAGCAGGAGGGAGCACTGGTCAACGCCCTGGCCGTCTTTTTGGAACAAAAGGGGATGACGTCCCCGGCTGTGGTGGCTGCCAGCCTGAGCGCCTTCGGCAAGCGGTTCGAAACCAAGGCTCCTTTCGTCGGCCTGGAAAACGGCGTCTACATCGACCCGGCCTGGACGCCCAAGCCCGGGTACGATCATCGGCAGCGGACCTGGTATCGGGAGACCAAGGCCGCCGATGGGCGCAGCTTCTCAGAACCGTACAAAGATGCCGACACTGGAGAGATGGTCGTCACGCTGGGCTTCCCGCTGCGGCAAGACGGACGCTTCGCCGGGGTCGTGGCACTGGACGTCTTCCCAGCCCATGTCCTCCAGCAACTGCGGGCGCTGGGCCGGGAACAGTCGCTGGAAGCCTTTGTGGTCGACAAGAGTGGCCGCTACATCGCTCATCCGGACGAATCCTACATCCTTCAGAGGCGGATCCAGGATGGCCACGACGGCCGCGCCTTCGAGGACTGGCTCAGAACGAACCGGGCGAGCCTGATCGCGCAGAACGGCTATTACCTGGCGTTCTCCCCGATCAAGAGCGCCGGCTGGACGGTGGCTTTCCGGATCGACCAGGCGGCCGTGGATGCTCCCGCGCGGCGTCTGACTCTCTTCTTCGCCTTCGGTGCCGCCATCGCGCTCCTGTTGCTCGCCATCGTCATTATCCTGATCTGCCAGTTTCTCTCCCGCCCGATCCTCGCGCTGGCCGGCGGAGCGGCTCGGGTCGCCGCGGGCGACTACGAGTACCGGGCTCCGATCCCGACCCATGACGAGCTGGGCTATCTGACCCACAGCTTCAACCAGATGACCGCCGGCCTGGCGGAACGGGAGCGGATCCGCAGCGAACTGGAGGGGTCCCGCGCTCAGCAGGCCCGCATCGAAGGCGAGCTTCAGGCCGGCCACGAAATTCAGCTGGCCATGTTACCCAGAAACATGCCCGTCCAGGAGGCGTTTCCGCTCCACGCTTTCTACCAGCCCGCCAAGGAGGTGGGCGGCGACTTCTACGACTTCTTCCCCCTTCCCGATGGCCGCTATGCCCTCGTGGTGGGAGACGTCGCCGGCAAGGGCGTCCCGGCCGCCCTGTTCATGGCCATCACCTGTTCGGTGCTCCGGGTCTCGTGTCCGGATCGACCGGATCCGGCGGCCGCCATGGCTGCCTGCAACGACATCCTGGCCGCCCACAATGAGGAGGGCATGTTCGTCACCCTGTTCATCGCCTATTACGACCCGAAGACGGGCGACTGTGTCTACGCCAACGGCGGCCACAACGAGCCCCTGGTGCTCGGCACGGACGGAAGACTCCGAACCGTTCCCACCCTGAAGGACATGATGGTGGGACCCTTCCCCGGGCTGACCTTCAACACCGGGACCTTCACCCTGATTCCGGGCGAGGTCTGTCTGATCTACACCGACGGCGTGACCGAGGCCCACGCCCCCGGAGGCGCCCTGTTCGGGGAACAACAGCTGATGAACCTGATGCGTGACCAGGCCCGTCGGGAGCCGGAGGCCCTCTGCCAGGCGATCCAGTCGGCGGTGATGGAGTTCCAGGAGGGCGACCAGTACGATGATATTACGCTGCTCGCATGGCAGCGGCAGCCCTCGTGAGTTCGGAGGATGCCATCATTCGCCCTCCGTGGATGGGGTCAGATAACCGAATGAACCGGATGGACGAGCTTCCGACCACGCTCATGACGCTCGCGCTGCTTCTCATGCTGTGGGCGGGCCTGGCCCAGGCCGGGACCACACCGCTCGGTGCGCCGGAGATCCAGGCCATAAAGGACCGCGGCGTCTTGCGGGTTGCCATGCCCTCCGAAGATTTGCCGTACTATTACTGCCGGGGGCCAGACGGGGAAATGGAAGGGCACGAGGTGGATCTCGCCCGATCCCTGGCCCAGGATCTGGGTGTTCGACTCGAGCTCGATCGCGCCGCCAAGAACTACGAGCAGGTCTTGACCCGTGTCCGGGAGAGGCAGGCCGATCTGGGCATCTGCGTCCTGAGCAAGACCACGAGCCGTGCTCAGGAGGTGCTCATGAGCCGACCGTACCTTCTGGTCCATCCCACGGTGGTGGTCAATCGATTGCGCCTGGCCCAGTTGGGCGACGGCATCACCGGACGTCAGGGTTTGCGCCGGCCAGGAGTGGAGATCGTGGTGCCGGAGGGCACCTCGTACGTGGGGTATGCGCAGGCCGATTTCCCCGAGGCCCGTATCGTCACCCGGGCCAGTGCCGACCGGTGCTGGGAAGAGGTCCTCAACGGTAAGGTCTTCGCCTTCTACTATGACGAGATCGAGATCAAGTCCCGGTTGAAGCGCGACCCCTACTTGTAGATTCCCCTCGAGGTCGTCGCGCTCGAGGAGGTCAACGACTA
>DATKMG010000731.1:0-7549 GCA_035541995.1 Terriglobia bacterium | reverse complement strand
GGCCCCGACGGAGCGGGGCCCTCCAGTTATGCATTTAATTGCCTGGCCGTCTCCTCGGCCAGACGCCGCTGGTCTTCCGCAGTCAGAATCTTGCCGGTGACCGCGGCCGTGGCCTGTATCACCAACCTGCCGACCTCGCGTTTGAGTTCGGCCAGCATTCGATCGCGGTCCTCGGCAGCGGCTTCGTGCGCCTTGGCCATGATCTGCGCGGCAGCCGCAATGGCCTTATTGCTTTCCTCCTGCTGGAGTCGGGCCGCCGCAGACCGGGCTTCCTCGATGAATTTGGCGCCTTGAGTGTGAGCCTCGGCCATCACTTCCTGGCGCTGTGCTTCGGTTTTGTCCAGCTCCGCTTTGATTTTCTCGGCGTTGGCAATCCCTAGCGCGATTTGTTCACGCCGCTGTTGCAGCATCGCGAGGATGGGCCCGTAGGCGTACTTATAGAGGACGAAGCACACGATCGAGAAGCTGATAATCTGGGCAATCAGATGAGGCCAGTCCACGCCAAAGGTACTGGCAATCTGTTCGATCTGCCCGCCACTATTTCCCTGAGCCAGCAAGAGAAGAACATTCATAGTCGCACACTCGCAGAGTTGGGGCACAGAGTCATTCGGGCTCTGCGCCCAGTGATCTTTTCCTATTTCACCAGGAACAGGGCGTAGAACACGATCGCCTCGGCGAAGGCAATGGCCAGAATGGACTGGACCAGAATTTTGGTGGACGCGCCCGGATTACGTCCCACCGCGCTTGAAGCTGCCATACCAATTAAACCGACTCCAATGGCTGCGCCCAGCGCCGCCAGACCAACATGCAGGCTCCCGATCATATTCTTTACCTTTCTTTCTCGCCGGCTCCCGCGATGGAATCGCTCAAGCCGCCGAAAGTTGATCAATCAATCGTGTGCAGCCGCCGGTCCCTCTTCGTGCTGACACATCAGCAGCGTAAAGACAGCGGTTAACAACATGAACACCAGGGCCTGAACCAGCCCTACCAACAGCTCCATGAAATAAAATGGAATCGGCAACAACCAGCCGAGGCCCGGGACCATCTTGGCCATGGTTTCCAGCATAGTTTCACCGGCGAAGATATTGCCGTAGAGTCGAAAAGTTAGAGAGATGGGGCGAAACAAAATCGAGATAATTTCTATGCAGCCGGATGCGAAGAAAACCACCACCATGATCACTTTCAACACCCCGGTCGTTTCGCCTTTGGGTGCGAACAGTTCCTTGAGAAACCCGAGCGGACCGAGCTCCCAAAGCGACCAGACTATCCAGCAGGCGAAAAAGACCAGCGCCATAGCCAGCGTCAAGTTGACATCGGCGTTGGCCCCGCGAAACAATGGCTGTTCAATTCTGAAACCGTGAGGAGTCTTATGTCCCCACCCGATGGTGCCTACCCCAGGAATCAGGCCCAGCCAGTTAGCGCTTAGAATGAAAATGAAAATACTGGCAAAGAACCAAAAGGTGCGCTTGACCAAATGCGAACCAATGATACTTTCCAGAAAGCTGTATAGACCCTCTACGAGCCATTCCAATAAATTCTGGGCTCCTTCCGGAACCTGCTTCATTTGCCTCGTTGCTGTCTGAGCGAAAATAATGAGCCCCAGCGCAACAATCCAGCTGACTATCATGGAATTAGTGACCGGAAAGCCGAAGGGGCGGGCAACCTCCTCTGCCTTTTGCGAGAGGCCATGTTCTTCCGTTTCAGCCTTTCCAGCAGGCTGGTCCTTCTCTCCGGCGTTACTAGCGCCGAGTGTCGGCACTGATGCGGTCTGCTCCCCCGCACAGGTTATACCCGCATTCAGGATCAAGACCAGGACGGCAAAGAGGGCCAATCCTAATATCCCGAGGACTTCAGTACCAAGCGACAGACCCCTCTTTCCCCCGCCCCTCGCACAGAAGATAGCGGGGCGCCATAAGCGGGGTGAGGGGCGAAGTGTAATTGGAGCGACCTCTGAAGTTGTCACCATAATTCCCATAGACCCACAGCTTTCAGGTTGGACCGGGTCCTAGCACCCCCTGTGCGAGGAGAATGCCGTGACATCTGGAGTGTGGCAGGACTCTTTTTGCACTGGAACTGTAAACATAGACAGGTAGCGCAATTTATTTTTGCTCTCCAGTGGATTTAGTATCCGTGGTTTTCTTTTTTCCCCCAAACACTTTTCCCACGCCTTTAGCCGTGTCCTTGCCAACCGCCTCGGCTCCCTTCTCCGCTCCTTCCCCGGTCTTCTCAGCTCCTTTAGCTACGCCCTTGCCGGTAGCCTTTCCCGCTTCCGCGGTGGCGGCGGCAGCCTTCTCCCCACCTTTGGTTGCGTCTTTGCTTGCCGTTCCGGCTCCCTTCTCTGCACTTTTCCCGGTCTTCTCAGCTCCTTTAGTTACAGCCTTGCCTGTTGCTTTTCCTGCTCCCGTGCTGGCCCCGGCAACTTTCTCACTGCCCTTGGCTGTGTCTTTGGCAGCTGCCTCAGCTCCCTTTTCGGTTTTCTTGGCTGCCTTAGACGTGTCTTTCCCCACCTCCTCAGCTCCCTTTTCTACCTCCTTGCCCGCTTGCGCAATCGCAGACTGCGAAGGGCCGAACAAGAGACCGGTGAATAAAAGAGCAATTAATAAAGAAAAATGTCTCATATGCAATTCTCCTTGGTTCGACTTAATGAAGGTATCAGCGACGGCGGGGGAAATATACCACAGAGTGCCCCCGGGAAAATCTGTTTTTTTTAAGTCCAACAAAAAAAGCTTACCAGAGAAAATTCCTCTCTGCGCCTCCGCGCCTTTGAGGTGAGCGTGCATTTTCGCCACCAGGACTTAACAAGGCCTGTTGCGGAAACCAACAATGAACCACAGAGGCACAAAGACCACAGAGAAGAGCCCCAGAAACAGGAGCCGCAAATGAACGCAGATGAACGTAAATCGATGAGGCGAAGATTCGAACCAAAACCCCGCTTGGGTGGTTGAATCAGGATTCATGCATAAATGAGGATGAACCCATTGAAGAAAAACCGAGAAGACAACGTGAATCCGTGGGTCCTTAGCTCCACGTGAGATTCGACTCCGTGTCTTCTGTGTCGCAGTCGTGGACTTTCACCATCGGGGGCACGACGCACAGCGCCAGGAAAGGAATACCCACACAGATTCGCGTTTATTTGCGGCTCCTGTTTTTGGGCTTTCCTCCGTGGCCTTTGTGCCTTTGTGGTTAGTTCTCAGTCGCTGTCAGAGTGCCGGTTAGGACACCGCCCTCCACATTCCCTGCACTTTAAGTTTAGTTACCGTATTTATGAAATCATGCACTTAGTGTCATAAATCAGACAGAGGTTTTGTTTTAGCGTCTCAGGGACGGCAGGGCGACTTAAGGTCGCAATACCGTCCATTTTCTGTTGTCATTCTTCTGTGTTCTTCTAGGGTTGGAGTCCGGATATATTTGTTTTCATAATGCTTAAATGATAGCCGTCTCAACGGTGGAGATTGGTATTCAGAATGATATATCAATCTTTGGCAGGGCAGAGGGGCCAGCTGTTTTTGCCGATATAAACCACCACACCTATTCATTAACAGAGTTCCGCATGAATGCTAAATTCAGAATCTGGGATGATCGAATTGAAAAGTCGGCCTCAACTCGAACGCGGATGAGCAAGTCAGTTCGGGCCAGCCAGAAAGTCAGCGACTGTGATGAAGATGACCTTTCGGGAACGTCTCTGGAGGATATCATAGTCGGCGTTGCGGCAGAACGCACACGGGTCGGTGAAGCGTTTCAAGCTTTGGCAGGCAGGCTGATCCAAGCGCAGGAGGAAGAACGGCGAAGACTGGCACGCGAACTTCACGACGGCCTGAACCAACAGCTGGCGATGCTGACGGTGGAACTGGGAATGCTGGCTAGACAGGTTCCCGAGGCGGAGTCCGGCATTCGCCAACAGCTGTTGAAATTGCGGGACCGCAGTGAGGGACTCTCCAACGATCTCCATCGCATGACGCATCAGCTTCACCCGGCTGCCCTGGAGCACCTGGGGCTCATCCCGGCCTTACGAGGCCATTGCGCCGAATTCAGCCGGAATCAAGGGATACGGGTGTGGTTCCAGGTCGCTCCCTGGCTGGCCCCGGTGCCTCAGGAGGCGGCAGTTTGCCTCTACCGCATTACTCAGGAGGCACTTCGCAACGTGGCAAAACACTCCCGCGCTCAGGAAGCCTGCGTAGAAATCAATCAGGAGGGCCACGAAATTCGACTCCGCATTGAGGACAAGGGGGTCGGGTTTGACAGCACGATTCCCATGGCAGGCAAGTGTTTGGGACTAATAAGCATTCGAGAGCGAGTCCAGCTGTTATCGGGATCTGTGGCGATCAAGTCCGCTCCCGGTAAGGGGACCAGTGTGGAGGTTCGAGTCCCTGTCAGATAGAGCAGATACATCAATGGATCTGAGAGGAATCATGGGAAAACCAAGACTTTTGCTGGCTGACGATCATACTATTGTTCTGGAAGGCCTGGCCCGTTTGTTGGAGCCGGATTTTGAGGTGGTAGGAAAGGCAGGGGATGGCCGGGCAATGCTGGAGATGGCTGCCAGGCTGACTCCGGACGTCATAATCGTCGACATCTCGATGCCTCTGCTCAGTGGAATCGAAGCGGTCCGCCAGCTGAAGAAGAAAGATTCCCGGTCAAAGGTCATCTTTCTTTCCATGCATGCCGACGTGGAACTTGCAAAAGAAGCACTTCGAGTGGGGGCTTCCGGCTATATCCTGAAGAACTCGGCTGCGGAGACTCTTGGCCGGGCCATTCACGAGGTGTTGAATGATCGGGTTTACGTGTGCCCGCGCATGGCCGTCGACGTCCTTGCCGAGAAGCCGCAAACTTGCAGGCAGTCAGGCCGACCAGCCACTGTACTCACCCAGCGGGAGCGCGAGGTTCTTCAACTCGTGGCTGAAGGCCGCACAATTCGGGGGATCGCCAATATTCTCGATGTTAGCTGTCGGACTGTGGTCTTTCACAAATCCAACCTCATGGACAAGCTGGGATTTCGTACTACTGCCGAATTGACCCTTCACGCCCTGCAGTGCGGTTTGTTAGCGGCGCCCCCAGCCGTCAACAATTAACCCATTGAGGCCGCTAGCTCGAATATCTCACTACGAAAACCAAAAGCAAAATGCAGAGGCGCAAAGGCGCAGAGAATAATCCCAGATGCATGGGATTGCACTGGTGAAGGGCTCACCACAGAGAACACAGAGTTGAAGATCACCTGAGTCAGTGACCTCAGATTCAATTTGTTCTAGTGAAATCTCTTCAAAAGGCGAGCGCTGTTGGCGAGAGGCCACGGACAACAAGCCAAGGATTCGCAAACTGAATCGGGAGCTGCGTTCCCAATCCATGCAAGTTTGTCATTGTGGCCTCTGTGCCTCTGTGGTTCATTGTTCGGCCTTGAATCTTATGCCTTCAGATCCCGCGATCTCCATTCCGATATTTGTCTCATCGATTTGCGTTGTTCAGTGTTCATCCGCGGCCATCTGTGTCCCGCACTTTTCTTTGCGCCTCTGCGTTTGGCTTTTTTTGGAAGTCCCCGAGTATTGTTCCTTGAAGGTGAGAAGACCAGCAGTTCACACTTAGGATTTTCTCCTATTTCAAAAACCTGACGCGGCCGGTCTCGATCTCGTAGATGGCGCCGACGATTCTGATGCGCCCTTCTGCCAGGCGCTTCTGGCCCTCGGGCGTCTCTTTGAGTCGCCGGATTGTCCACCGAACATTGGCTTCGACGGCCTGGGCAAGGCATACCTCCGGCGGGAGTTGAGGATCAAAGTCAGGCATCGCCGGCATAATGCTGTCTACCAGGATCTGAATCCGGGAGAGATGCTGGACGCCTCGAAATTTCGTTTCCAAAGCCGCGCTGACCGCTCCGCACCCCTCATGCCCCAAAACTACGAAGAGTGGAGTCCCCAAATGGGAGCCGGCATATTGAAAGCTGCCCATGACCTCCGCCGAGGCTGTGTTGCCAGCGACGCGCACGACGAAGAGTTCGCCAAAGCTTGCGTCGAATATCAACTCAGGGGGGACCCGCGAGTCACTGCAGCCCAGAATCGTTGTGTACGGCTTCTGTCCCTTGGTGAGATTCGCCAGAACCTCCTTTTGGAATCTTGGAAAATGTGTCTCCCCTCGCAGGAATCGGTCGTTCCCTTCGATGAGACGCTGGAGCGCTTCATCTGCGGAAAGGCCGGGACCATGGGGTTCGGTGTCAGTCATGGGTGGTAATATTCCTCCTTCATGAAATTCCCCCTTGGCAAAGGGGGTCTTTACCCAAAAGTAGGTGCGCGGGACACAGGAGGTGCGTACAAAGGCATGGCGAAATGAAATATCACCCCCACTCCCATGAAGCTTTATCAAAGCTTCATCCTCTCCCCCGCGCTGGGACAGGGCTTTGGCCCATTCTGCTCTGGTGTGCGGGGGAGAGGGGCGTATCTCGCTCGTCTTGAACCCAGGGCGGCAGTCGCGAGTGACCGCCGTCACTCGCTCCTTTGCCCTGGGCTACATTCTCTAGCCCTTACAGGGCTGAAAACACGCTACTGGCGCGGGTTCTCGGTACCCCCTGTGTCCCGCGCGAAAGATGTGGGACAGGCTCAGCTTATCAAAGGGGGTCGACAGCTACGGCTGCCGGGGAATTGTCCCTCTATCGAGAGAACCCTGCTGACCGGAATAGAGACAACACCCTGGCCCTGTAGCTGTGAAAAAATCGAATTGGGGCAGCCCGAAATCTTGCTGGGATTCCGAGCCACGATCGAAAACGCGCGCGGAGCGCGCGTTCCACCCGGGTGGAGCGGGCGCTCCCGCGCACGCTTTTTGCCGGGAGGAGCCACCTTTCAATTTTTTCACAGCTTCTCCTCTCAAATGAGGGAATCGCAGTCCCATTTCATCCGCGGCGGTGAATTGAAAAGGTCATGCGAAGCCACCCACGATTTGCGTTTATCCGCGTTCATATACGGCCCTTCGGGATCCCTTTGAAAAGCCCAGGATTGATTCGAGGAACAAATCAATCATGGCTACCCCTGCCTTTTTCTTCGAACTTCCGCAGGTCAATGGCTATTCCCCGTGGGACGGGCCGTTCGGGAAACAATTCCGTAGGGATAGCCAAACTGCTTGCATCCCGGTGGGACAGCACGCTGGGGGTCATGATCTCGACTCCGGCCGCATTGAAGGCGTCCAGGACATTTCGACGCAAGTCTGAACTGGTTTTCAGCAACCGGTCCGGCCGGTCGATCAATTTCGTCCAGGCCATTAGATCATAGTTCACCGCGTAATTACCAAGGTCGGATTTAAGAACATACGGCGCCGGGTCTGCTAGAATGTTCTCCGTCCGTTTAGCGGCATCGATCATCAGGGCCTCAACCGTGCGCCAGTCCACGTCATAGCCAATTCCCGCGGTCACTGTCAACACGATACCCTCGGATGCCGCCCGGGAACTGAAATCGACCACTGTGCTCGTCAACACAATGCCGTTGGGGATGGTGACTTCCTCATTGCGCACGGTGCGCAGCCGGGTGGAGAGAGTCGTTTTCTCCAGGACGGTCCCGACCGTATCCCCGATCTT